>NZ_KE952604.1:0-26233 GCF_000466335.1 Aggregatibacter sp. oral taxon 458 str. W10330
GCCGTACAGTAGGCGCTGGCGTGGTAGCTAAAATCATCAAGTAATTGATAGGGAATAATTTAATTTTCAAGAATTAAATTGTTATCGTTAAATAAAAGGCTACGTTTTTTAAACGTAGCCTTTTTTGTTGATTTAATGTTAGTTTAATTTGAGGAGGCTTAAGATAAATCTATATTTAAGTTAATAATTAATTTATGCGCGATAAGCAAATAATTTATGTCCTATAGCTGATAAAACGGCACCACAAACAACAATTAATGCACCAATATAGCTAATAGTATTGAGTTCAGGGGCAATAAAATCTGAGGGATCAATGTAGTGAGCTAAGTGGGAAAATAAAATGGTGAATAACGGCACCAAAGTGATAACTACGCTAACTTTCGATACTTCCCACCGGTTGAGCGCTTCGGCATAGGCGCCATAACCGAAGAGCGTGTTGAGGCAGCAATAAATAAAACATCCAAATGTAAATGGTGTAAGGTTTTCAACTTGAGAAAATTCAGCAAAGGGCATAAATACAAAAACGCAACCTAAGTAAATCATGAATAAAATTTGCTGTGAGCTAAATTTACGAAGCATTAATTTTTGTGCCATGCCATAGACGACCCAAACTAAAGCAGCACTAATACTGATAAAAACTCCAGTGGAGTAGGTGTTTAGTTCAGTGAAAATAGCTAAACGGTCATTGAAAAATAAGCCTAATCCAATCAGTAATAAGACCAAGCCAATTTTTTGGTGCACGCCAAGCTTTTCTTTAAAAACAAATACACCACAGATTAACATTCCGAAAGAAGATAAAGGGATAAAAATTTGCGCAATGGATGGTTCAATATAATTCAACGCGTTATTGAATAAGAAGAAGTTGCCGGCCAAGCCTACAATACCAATGACAGCTAACCAGCCATAATAGCCAAGCTTAGCGGTTGTAGGCAGTTTATTCTTATGCCAAAGGATAATAAATAAAACCACGCTCGCTGTGATAAATCGATACCATACAATGGTCTGCGTGTTCATGTTGGCAAGCACTTGTTTCAACGCAATAGGCAGCGTTCCCCAGGCTATTGCGGTGATTAATGCGAAGAGAAAGCCCACGACAGGTTGTTGTTTCATGATTATCTTCCTTTTGCTTATGCCATATTTTAAAGTGCGGTCGTTTTTTGCCGTGTTTTACGTAGATTATTTTTTTAATTTACGCCACATTTTATCTTCCTGTCCGCGCCAGAGGCGTTGGATGTTTTCATGATGGCGATAGATGAGTAGGCAGCAGACTAATGCCACAGGAAAAGTGAACTCGGGTTTGAACCACCAAACATAAAACGGCACGAATAGTGCGGTGATGACAGCACTGAGAGAAGAGTAGCCGCTGATCAAGAAAACTACCAGCCATGTGCCTAACATGGAAAAGAGAACGCCCCAAGCAATAGGCGCGATAGCACCGAAGGCAGTGGCAACGCCTTTGCCACCTTTAAACTTGAAGAAAATGGGGAAGATATGACCAAGGCAAGCACCGAGTGCCACCATGCCTAATTCAAATTGGGTTAAGCCAAGATAATAACCCAACCAAACGGGCAATGTTCCTTTTAACATATCACAAAATAATACGGCTAACGCCACCCAGCGACCACCGATGCGTAATACATTCGTTGCACCCGGATTATTTGAGCCCGATGTGCGAGGATCGGGTAAGCCGGCAAGTCGGCATAATAAAATTGCACTGGAAATGGAGCCGAGTAAGTAGCTCAATAGCATATAAAATAAGGCAAAAAGGCTCATGGAATTTCCTATGGCGTAGTAAAAAGAGTTCGTCTATTGTACCCAAAGTTGGTAGTATAAGCCCACAAAAATTTTGGTTACTCACGGTATAGAAAACCCATGCAAGATTTAATTTTTATTGAAGGTTTGACGGTATTTGCACAAATTGGCGTATATGACTGGGAACAGCAAATCAAACAAAAGCTGATTTTTGATGTCGAAATGGCGTGGGATACCCGCCAAGCGGCAGCGGCGGATGATGTACAATTAACGCTTAATTATGCTCAAATCAGTGAATTTATTATTGATTATGTAGCGTCTAAACCTTTTCTATTGATTGAACGGGTGGCCAATGAGGTAGCAGAGCAATTACAACAACGATTTAGAATAACGTGGCTTCGGCTTAAATTAAGCAAACCGAAAGCGGTAGCACAAGCAAATAACGTTGGCGTGATCATTGAACGACGTTTATAACAAACAAGATCAAGAGAAATATCATTTGAAAGGTTTATTTTTACGTATTGTTGCAGGCTTATGCTTATTACTTTGGGCGATTGATATGGTATTTCCGTGGCAACATATCATGCACTCGGAAGAAAACCCTTATCAAGCAATTCAAGAACGCGGCAAATTAGTGGTTGGTACGATAAATCACCCTATCTCTTATTTTATTAATGGAGAGGGGGAATCCGGCTTGGAATATGAATTAAGTAAAGCCTTTGCTAGCTATTTGAACGTAGAACTTGAAATGCGGCCAATGGAGAGTACTGACACGTTGTTTGATGCGTTAGATGAACATAAAATTGATATTGCCGCGGCGAATCTTTTCTATCAAACAGATAAGGCGGAGCATTTCCAGCTAGGTCCTTCTTATTATTCCGCCTCTTGGCAACTGGCGTATCGCAAAGGAGAAAATCGCCCTCGTTCTTTGGCGCAAATTAATGACACATTGGTGATTCCTGAAAGTTCCGAATTAGTGCAAATTTTAAAAGATGCCCAACTTAAGCATCCGAAACTCCGTTGGCGGGTAGATAAAAAACTCACACAGGAAGAATTATTATTACAAGTGGCGGAAGGTAAAATTGCGTACACCCTTGCTAATTCTTTGGATATTTCTGCGACCCAACAAATCAAACCGCAAATTGCGGTGGCATTTGATTTAACAGATGAAATGAGCGTACATTGGTATTTATCCAATAATTCGTCTAACGAATTGCAATCAGCCTTGCTAGATTTCATGAATACCGCGATTGATTCAGGATTAATTGCCAATATTGAAGAGAAATATTTTAATCATTTTCGCCAGTTTGATTACGTGGATACCAAATCCTATTTGAATTCTATTGAAGCGATTCTTCCGAAATTTGAACCGCTCTTTACAAAACATAAAGGCAATTTAGATTGGCGTTTATTGGCCGCTATTGCCTATCAAGAATCCCACTGGAACCCTGATGCCACGTCACCCACAGGCGTACGTGGCATGATGATGTTGACCAAAGACACTGCCGAACGCATGAAAATCACTGATCGTACCGATCCCGAACAAAGCATCAAAGCCGGTTCTGAATATTTACATTGGTTGATTGAACAGATCCCTGACAGTATCAACAATGACGATCGTATTTGGTTTGCCTTAGCGGCTTATAATATGGGTCTAGGGCATTTATTGGATGCACGCCGCTTAACCAAAAGTTTAGGAGGGAATGCAGACAATTGGCTGGATGTGAAAAAGAACTTACCGCTATTGGCGGAAAAGCGTTACTATACCAACTTAAAATATGGCTATGCTCGAGGTTATGAAGCCGTTCAATATGTCGAAAATATTCGTCGCTATATGAATAGCATTATGAATTATTACCGTGTGCAACAAAATCAAAGTGATAAAAACGAAGACGTAAATAACAATTCAAGCACTAATTCGCCTGCAGAGGAAAATGATCATGAACAAGAGAAAACACTTAAAACCGAGTAAAAAGAAATTTTTCCACCAGCAACAAGCACGTGCTTTACGCTTAAAACATTTAAAGCAGCGTAAAGCCAAATTATTTGCCCGTCATGCCTTGCAATTTGTGGTACAAGAAATGTAGTTCACTTCCCTCTGTTCTTGCATAGAGATTCGATGTGAGGAGATGGGAGATGTTTGATACCGATGGACGAATGCCATTAACTTTTTCTAAGTGCGGTGAAAATCTACAATGTTTTTTAACCGCACTTTATTATTTTGTCAGCGTAACGACTTCTTGGGTTAATCGATTAATTTCAGACCAATTTTTCGCATTAATTAGTGTTTTTTCAACAAACCAAGATCCACCGCAGGCCACCACATTCGGAATGGCCAAATAATCTTGAATATTTTGCAACCCAATTCCTCCTGTTGGCATCATTTTTAATTGTGCATAAGGGCCTAGCAACGCGTGAATCATTTTCACACCGCCAGAAGCTTCTGCTGGGAAAAATTTTACCGTGTCAATGCCCAATGCTAATGCCGCTTCAATCGCCATTGGATTATTCACACCCGGTATTATCGGTAAGTTTAACGCTCGGCATAATTGCACAATTTGAGGATTAAATCCCGGTGTCACGACAACATCTGCACCGGCATTTTTCGCTTGAAAAACCTGTTCGGCGGTTAAAACCGTCCCCGCGGCAATCAGAAAATCCGGTCGCTGTTGGCGCAATAAGCTAATTGCCTTTTCAGCTGCCGGAGAGCGAAACGTAATTTCTGCTACCGGCAAGCTATTTTGAGCCAGAATATCTGCCAACGGAAAAATAGCTTCAGCATGATCCAATGCGATAACCGGAACGACTTTAAGTTGCTGAAGTTGAGTAGTGATTGCCGCGAGATTTAGCATAAATTCTCCTTTTTACCCGTAAATATCACAAATTATTTCACCTCAATTCCCTCAAATTCCCGAATTTTATTCAATGCTTCGGTTAAATCAGCAGTGAACGTAATTTTTTTGATTTCAGGCAATGAACCGGATTTAACAATCGTGCGTAGCGGCTGGAACTGCATATTACACATATAAAGCTGTTGATGAGGCAACATATGTTGCACGAAACGGGTGAGTGCATGGATTCCCCCAGCATCCAGTACGGTCACCGCATCGCATTGTAAAACAATGTATTTGATTTCGTGATCGGTGTGAACGGTTTTGTCATGCAAGTCGGCGAAGAGGTTATCCGCCGCAGCGAAAAAGAGCGGTCCGCTAATACGATAAATTAATACATCATCTAAATCTTCCGGCACTGCGATGTTGATGGATTTGGTCATTTCGGCGATGGTGCGGATAAACAGCAGACTCGCCAATAACACGCCCACGGAAATGGCGATAACCATATCGAATAACACCGTGAGAATTAAGCAAACCAACAATACTGCAATTTCGTTACGTCCGGAACGACGGATCAGTTGAATAATTTGCGGTAAATCTGCCATATGCCAAGCCACAACCAACAAGAGCGCCGCCATCGAAGATAACGGCAAATAAGACAGCGCCGGGGCAAAAAACAATAAGGCAAATAACACTAATAAAGCGTGCACGACACTTGAAATCGGTGATACACCACCGGATTTAACGTTTACCGCAGAACGTGCGATGGCGGCAGTGGCCGTGATTCCACCGAAAAATGGAGAGGCGATGTTGCCAAGACCTTGCGCTAATAGTTCGTTATTGGAATGGTGCTTGGTATCGGTCATATTGTCCAAAATGACGGCACACAATAACGATTCAATCGCGCCCAAAACTGCCATAGAAAATGCCGCCGGCAATAGACGTTGAATGGTATCAAAATTCCAGTTAATTAAGTTTCCTTGCGGATCGGGAATGTTCCATGGCAAGGAAAATTCAGGCAAGACGCTAGGAATACCATAGCCGGTTGTGCCGTCAGACAGCGTGTACTGGAATTGGGTGCCAATGGTTGCGACAGCATAGCCGAAGTGGGTCAGCAATAAGGATAATAGTGTTGCGACAATCACCGCAGGCAAATGACCGGGAATGGGCAGACGTAATTTATGCCATTGGGTTAAGGTAATGAGGGTAATGATACCCACACCGGCATCAGCCCAGTTGATACTTGGAAGTGCGGTTAAAATGACCTGTACTTTTTCAAGGTAATGAGACGGCATCTGTTCAATGCTCAAACCAAGGAAATCTTTAATTTGTAAGGTAGCAATGACGATACCGATGCCGGATGTGAATCCGAGGGTGACCGGGAGCGGGATATATTCGATAAGTCGCCCTAAACGGAACAGCGCCATCAGCACCAAAATAATACCGGAAAATAATGTGGCCATCAGCAGACCACTTAGGCCGAATTGCTGGGTAACAGGGAACAAAATAACCACAAAGGCGGCTGTTGGGCCGGAAATATTAAAGCGCGATCCTCCGGTTAGCGCGATAATAATCCCTGCAACAATGGCGGTATATAAACCGTGCTGCGGCGGCACACCACTGGCAATGGCAAGCGCCATGGAAAGTGGGATAGCGATAATGCCAACGGTTAATCCGGCGATAATATCTTTAACCAAATGACGGGAGGTATAGCCGTTTCTGAAACTGTCTTTTAATGCGCTGAAAGGTTTAACTGACAGAAAGGCATTTTTAGTAAGAAACCATTTTTTTAACATAATGAATAATAGCGGATGAAAAATTGAGTGGGATAATCCTGAATGGACGCTTATTTTACCCGATTATTGGTGAAATTTTTATCTTATGAACGACAAAATTACAAAAATACTTGACGAAACTCAATGAAATCCTTATAGTTCGCACGTCCTAATCACGGTGAGATGTCCGAGTGGTTGAAGGAGCACGCCTGGAAAGCGTGTATGTGGGAAACTGCATCGGGGGTTCGAATCCCCCTCTCACCGCCACTTCACTTGTCAAATAACGTCTTTCTTGTCAAAAATCATAGCAAAAACAGCATATTATCATTTTTTTATTTGTCGTTTTTGTTCGTGAGTGTTTGTCTTTGTTGTCGTTTTTAACTCCCCATATAACTCCCTCGTGCTTTGGGGCTTTTGAGGGAGTAGATAAAGGGTTAATTTATTCCACGAAATAATGGGGGATAAAATGGCTGTCGTTGCCGGTGACGGCGGTGAAGTCTTCACGCAAGCCCATGCCGCATGCCACATTGCCCACCACCCAAGAACCGATGACCGGATACATCCCATCAAAATTCGGTAACTCAAATTTCTGCTGATAAATATAGCCGGCATTGGCATAGAAATTTGAATGCTCACTGCCTTTGGCAGCAAACTCCAAGCCGTTGCTTTTTTCATAATAAAACACGTTGGCACCTTCACGGCCTAATAACGGCTTTTTCACCCAAATAGCATTGCGATCCGTAATGTCGTGTCGATTAAAATAGGTTGGCAATAAATACGGATGGTTCGGGTGTTTTTGCCACAGTTTAGCGAGCAGGGCTTTATTGCTCAGTAACAATTTCCATGCCGGTTCAAAAAATTGCGTTGCACTGTTTAACATGTGCGGTGCGTATTCAGTGGTTGTCATCCATTCTAACGGATACAATTTGAACAGCGTTTCAATGGGGTGGTTATTGAGATCGACAAATTGTTGCGTGTCGCTATCGTAGCCGATGTTTTCAATGGTCAATCGGTGAATATGCCAACCGGCGTTATAGGCTACATCCGCAAGATAATCCAAATTGCCCCAATCTTCCCGTCCGGCATCCGCCATCGCCGCAAAATGGCAACCGGTTTTGCCGCTTTGCTGTTGCAACACGGAAAAACGGGTAATCAATTCTTCATGAATCCAGTTGAATTGATCGCGATTCGGTAAGCCTTCCACTTGCTCCAACCACTGCCATTGCACCACTGCGGCTTCCAGCAAAGAGGTCGGCGTATCGGCGTTATATTCAAACATTTTGAGATTGTCGCCGTCATAGCCAAAATCAAAACGCCCATATAAGTGCGGTGCGTTTTCACGCCAAGATTGTTCAATCAGATTTTTTTGTAAATCGGTGAAGCGATAGTGCTCATAATCGCCTTGTTTTACTTCATCGGCAACGAAATCCATACACATGGCATGCAATTCGTTAGTGGCGTCTTCAATTTGGTCAATTTCTGCCAACGTAAATTCGTAGGCAACATTGTCCGACCAATAATGCGATCCATCGGTAGAAGGCAGATTATAATAATCAAACCCCACCTCAAGCAGCTGTTGCACCATGTCGGGGCGGGTTGGAATACCGGTGATACGTTTCATGATTAACCACCGCCACTTTTACTGGTGTTACTGCTACTAAACCCACCGCGCGAAATCGGTTTACTGTTTGCGCTGCCGGCACCCCCCTTAACCAGCACCGGCTTGCCCACAGAATGGTTGCCTTGTGGTCGAATAATTTGCCCGGTTGGTGTCGAAACGGCGCGATTATTGGGATTGTAACTCGGGCCTAGAAAACCACTCATGGCTTTGGCGATCATGTAACCTGCCGCCGCACCGGCAATGGCGCTGCCGATAGAAGGACCTTCATCGCTGCTGGCGGTGGTGGTTGACGTGGCATTATTGTCGCCGGCAACCGTATTATTTTCGCTGCTCGCCATATTGCCATGGTTATTTGTCACTTGACTGCCTAACACAGGGCTCGTATTTGTACTTTGGGATTTATCCTGCTCGCATAATTCCGGTCTAATCCAGTCCGCAATGCAATCGTCCAGACTGTTGTACACATCGCGTTGCACTTCATCTTCCGAGCAGCCGCCCAACAGCGCTACCACGGATAATGTCACTAAAATTTGATTTTTCTTTTTCATCATAAACGTTATACCGTTAAGTTGTCTCTTATTCTCTATAACAGGGAATGCTCATTTTATCAAAACCCGTTACTTCAGAAAGCAAAATGATAACACAGTGTTGTCGTCAACGATAAGAAGAGAGGAAAATTAAAAAGCCGGCTTGTGAACTAGGAATTCGTTATATTTGATAGGTATAGGAGAATAATGTAGAGAAATGTGGTGGGTCGTATAGGATTCGAACCTATGACCAATGGATTAAGAGTCCACTGCTCTACCGGACTAAGCTAACGACCCGTTAGGATATACAGCTTTTCTAATGGCGAAGTGGTGGGTCGTGAAGGATTCGAACCTTCGACCAACGGATTAAAAGTCCGCTGCTCTACCGACTGAGCTAACGACCCATCTCGTGTGTTAGAACGGAGACTTATGATACTGATTTTATTTTAAAAATCAATAAAAAATTTATTTTTATTCGATTTTCTCGCCCTTTATATGGCTTTGGGCTAAAAAGTGCCGCAATATGAGGGTACTGCGATTTCATTTCTTCCTACCCTCATTTCTCATTTTTATTTTCCGTCGTTGAGTTCTTCTGAACCGTTTTCTTCCTTTTGAGAAAGAATATCGGCTGCCCCTTCATTTAACGCTTCCGCGTGTTGTGTCGGACGAACAAACGGTTTTGGCGTCCAATATTTTTTAACCAATTCCGCTGAGAAGCCATGTAATACTTCCTCATTTAAACGCTCTTGGTCTAATTGACGAATGGCTGTCACCACTTCATCTGCTTCAACTTGCGCAACCCCTAAACGTATTAGCGCTTCACGTCCTAAAACTAAGGCAGATTCAAAAGTCTCACGAATTTGAAAATCAATATTAAGTTTCATTAAATTGACCGCACTTTGTCGATCGTAAGTTCTCGCCAGTACCGGCAATAACGGATATTCTTGCTTAATCTGCTCGACAATCAATTCGATACAATGGGTATCACTAATCCCCAAGATTAAACAAGAGGCTTTTTCTAGGCCACTGGCACGCAAAACATCTAAGCGGGAACCATCACCATAGTACACTTTAAAACCAAATTTTGCGGCAGAGCGAATACGATCAATATTCACATCAATCACTGTTACTTGAATGCCTCTTGCCAATAATGTTTGGCACACAATTTGACTAAAACGCCCAAATCCCAATACCACAACGTTATTTTCGACACTTTCAATTAAATCGATGCTATCTACCTGATCGTTATTGGTATTCACCGGCGTATTCGGTTTTGATAATCGGCGGAGCAATAACACGATTAACGGTGAGAACAGCATAGAAATGATCACGGCTGCCGTAAAGGTAGCATTTAAGTCGGCAGATAACACGCCGGCAGTGGTGGCTGCGGAAAATAAAACGAAGGCAAATTCCCCACCATGCGCCATAATCGCCATGCGTCCAATGGCTTCGTTATGATTTAATAACGTGAGGCGAGCCACACCATACACACTGATTGCCTTACCTAAAATATAAAGAAAAACAATGCCAAGCAGCCATAATGCATTATGCCAAACTAAAGCGAAATCTAATGACATCCCGACGCCCATGAAAAATAAGCCCAGTAATAATCCACGGAATGGCTCAATGTCTGCTTCTAATTGATGTCGGAAAGCGGATTCAGATAACATCACACCGGCGACAAATGCGCCCATCGCCATGGATAATCCGCTAATTTCCATAGCTAATGCCGCACCAAGCACCACTAATAATGCTGCGGCAGTCATCATTTCTCGAATATGCGCTTTAGAAATCATTCGGAAAATCGGATTCATCAGCCATTTACCGGCAGCGACTAAACCCAATACGGCAGCCAACGCGATGCCAATGCCTGCCCAGTTGGTAGAATGGGCGGAATTATTGCTTTCTGGTGAAAGAAAGGCGACAAATGCCAAGAGAGGAACGATGGAAAGATCTTCAAATAATAACGTAGAAACCACGCGTTGACCTTTTGGCGTAGAACTAATCCCCCGTTCTTCTAAAACTTGCATGACAATTGCGGTGGAAGAAAGTGTAAAACCCATTGCCGCAATAAAGGCAACAGGAAAACTCAGGTTTAACAGGTTAATTCCGATTAATGTTAACAATACACCGGAAACAGCGACTTGTAGCAACCCTCGTCCAAAAATCGCTTTACGCATTGCCCACAAGCGTTCAGGGTGCATTTCTAAACCGATGATAAATAGGAACATTACCACGCCTAGCTCGGCCATGTGAACAATATTGGAAGGATCTTGAAACAGCCCAAAACCGGATGGCCCGATTAAACAGCCGGCGACTAAATAACCGAGTACGCTTCCCAATCCAATACGTTTAAAAAGCGGTACGATTGTGACACTGGTGGCTAATAAAACGACCGTTTTGACGAGCTCAGGATTGGATAATTCAGTCATTGTAAAACCTTATGAAAAAAGAAAGAGAATGGGTAAGAGAGTGCTATTAATTATACATGATGCTTGCTATAATTTTTAGGCATTTATCACATAAATCAAGAGGAAAAAAAACAATGAAAAATACACTAAAACTGACTGCAGTTGCTGCAATGTCAGCCTTTGTATTAGTGGGTTGTGCACAAAATACGTCAAAAGGAGACGCGCAATTACAGCAACAAGCTGTATTAGGAATTAACTGGATGCAAGAATCCGGTGAATATAATGCGTTGGCTTATCAAGCATTTAACACCGCTAAAGTCGCCTTTGATCAGGCAAAAGTGAAAAAAGGCAAGAAAAAAGCCGTTGTCGTGGATTTAGACGAAACCATGATCGATAACAGTGCATATGCCGGTTGGCAAGTTAAAAACAACAAACCGTTTGATGGTAAAGATTGGACACGCTGGGTTGATGCCAGAGAATCTGGTGCCATTGCGGGTGCGGTGGAATTTAACAATTACGTGAATGCACACAAAGGCAAAATGTTCTATGTGTCTAATCGCAAAGATAAAAATGAAAAAGCCGGCACTATTGACGACATGAAACGTTTGGGCTTTACTGGTGTTGATGAATCTTCTCTTTACCTCAAAAAAGATAAGTCTGCTAAATCCGCCCGTTTTGCTGAAATTGAAAGCCAAGGTTATGAAATTGTACTGTATGTCGGTGATAACTTAGACGACTTCGGTGACGAGACACATGGTAAACTAAATGCAGAACGTCGTGATTTTGTGGCGAAAAACCAAGCGAAATTTGGTAAAAGCTACATTGTGCTTCCTAACCCGAACTACGGTGGTTGGGAAGGCGGTTTAGCCAAAGATTATTTCAAAGGCGATTCCCAAAGTAAAGTGAAAGCCCGTTTAGACGCGATTAAAGCGTGGAGCGGTAAATAAGTTCCTTGCAAAAAACTTGAAAAAAAACACCGCACTTGATGTGAATCTCAAGTGCGGTGTTTTTTTATCGTATTTTATTTATGGATAACACAGATAAAATAAAAACGGAGAAAAAGCGAATGGCATTTTCTCCGTTTTGCATTGTTGTAATATGGTGTAATTACGTCAGATTAATTGCGAATTATTTTACGCGAGAAACGTATTCGCCGGAACGGGTATCCACGCGAATCACTTCACCGATTTGTACGAATAATGGCACTTTCACCACTGCACCGGTGCTTAAGGTTGCCGGTTTACCGCCGGTACCTGCGGTGTCGCCTTTAAGACCCGGGTCGGTGTCAACGATTTCTAATTCAACGAAGTTTGGTGGGGTTACCGTAATTGGTGCGCCATTCCATAATGTCACGATACAATCGGCTTGGTCTAACAACCATTTTTCTGCATCGCCTACGGCTTTCGCATCCGCAGAATATTGTTCAAATGTTTCCGGGTGCATGAAATACCAGAACGCATCGTCTTTATAAGAATAAGTTAAGTTTAAATCCATTACATCAGCAGCTTCAACAGAAGTACCGGATTTGAAGTTTACGTCCAATACTTTGCCGGAAATTAATTTACGAATACGGGTGCGGGTGAACGCTTGACCTTTGCCGGGTTTAACGAACTCATTTTCAACGATCACGCAAGGCTCGCCGTCTTGCATAAATTTTAGACCTGGTTTGAAATCACTGGTAGTATATGTAGCCATATTATCCTCAAAAAAGATTGTTTTTTAAAAGTGGCTATTCTACATCAAAACATCCCGATTAGAGAAGAACAAAGTTGGTTAACCCATTTGGCAAATGGCATTTCCGATCCGAAAATGTTATTACAACACCTCGAACTCCCTCTCGAATCCTTCAAACAAGACATTGAAGCACGAAAATTATTTGCCATACGTGTGCCGCTGCCTTTTGTAGAAAAAATGGAAAAGGGCAATCCAAAGGATCCGTTGTTTTTACAAGTCATGTCTTCTGCGGATGAGTTTTTACAAGCCGAAGGATTTAGCAAAGATCCGTTGGAAGAACAAAAAGATAAAAACGTCGTCCCCAACATTTTGCACAAATACCATAATCGCTTGTTATTTATGGTAAAAGGCGGTTGTGCGGTAAATTGTCGCTATTGTTTCCGCCGTCATTTTCCTTATGAAGACAACAAAGGCACCAAGCAAAATTGGCAAAAAGCGTTGCAATATATTGAGGAACGTCCTGAAATTGAGGAAGTGATTTTTTCCGGTGGCGATCCGCTGATGGCAAAAGATCATGAGCTCGAGTGGCTGATAAAACACCTAGAAAACATACCGCACTTAAAGCGTCTGCGTATTCATTCCCGTTTACCGGTCGTCATTCCGCAACGGATAACTGATGAATTTTGTCGCCTTTTAGCGCAAACTCGGTTGCAAAAAATTTTGGTCACTCACGTCAATCATGCCAATGAAATTGATGAGGATTTTGCCCATGCCATGACGAAATTAAAGGATTGCGGCGTCGTTTTATTAAACCAATCGGTTTTACTCAAAAATGTGAATGATGACGCACTAATTCTGAAAGTATTGAGTGACCGCTTATTTTCAGTGGGCATTTTGCCTTATTATTTGCATTTGTTAGATAAAGTCGAAGGCGCAACGCATTTTTATCTTGATGACACACAAGCTTTGAAAATTTATAAAGAGCTACAACGCATCAGCTCCGGCTATTTGGTGCCGAAACTTGCCCGTGAAATCGGCGGCGAACCGAATAAAACTTTATATTCGTCTTGAGAAGACGGTATCAAAAAAGTAAAAGATGCTTTAAAATAGGCAAGATTTTTTATGGATAAATTATGACGTAACAGATTCGGTTAGGTGGTTTTTCATAAGATGAAAAACACGCTCAAAAATGACCGCACTTTACGGGTTATTGTGTTATTTAATTAGAGGTATATCGTGGATTCTGAACAAAGAAACCTTGGAAATCAAAATAACTTAGCCGATTCGGCTCAAAATGAATTAGATTTAGGATTAAACAAAATGGAACCTATTACACCGAAGAAAGCCATCGGCAACGAGCCATCTTTACTTGAAAGAGCAAAAACACTTTTTAATAAAAAGCCTCAAACCGCAGTAGAACGTAAAGAACCCACATTACGGGATTTTTCCACCGCACCGAATACGAGTGAGGAAGCCTTTGTTCCCTCAACTGCACCGGAAGAACATCATGTGGCGGCAGATCCGATAGTGGCCGAAGAGGTGTTATCTGTTACAACAGAATCCACGATGACCGAAGAAAATAGTGTCAAAGCAACGGCTTCTGCGCCTAAAGCAACAAAAGCAACATTAGCTTCACCTGAAAATTGGAAGATTTTGAGCATATTGCCACAAAAACATCGTCGTATTTTTGTCGCACTTTGCATATTGTTGCTTCTGCTTCTTTTTATCCTTTTAATGAAGCCAAGTTCTGAAACCGTGCAATCTTTCGAACAACAAAATAGCAATAATATTCCCATTCAGTTCCAGCAGTTAGATCAAACGCAGGAAAATGAAGCCACCGTGTTAGATGCACAGACCGCCTCATCGCCAAGTTCATTAGAAATTACCCAGCCGAATATTACAACAAATACAAACAGTGAGGCAGCGGTTGCGGAGAACAAAGGTGTTGAAACCAATACGCCAAAAGCGGAAGCCCCTGTGCGTACTGAGGCAGTTAAACCTCATGCGGCTCAACATGTAGCGAAAAAGGTTGAAACGGAAAGTGTTCGCGAAGAAAAAGCACCGGCTAAGCCGCAACCAGTTGTTCAAAATAAACCGCAAGTCAAACCACAGGCACCTAAACGTGTTATTGAAGTTGTCGAGGCAAAATCGGCAGTGCGTCCGTCAGCTGCAACAGCGGTTACCGGCAAAAATCTTGTTGTGCCTCAAGGCGTATCACTCATGCAGGTGTTCCGTGATAACAATTTACAAATTGCCGATGTTAATGCTATGACGAAAGCAAGCGGGGCAGGCAATGTGCTCAGTAGCTTCAAACCGGGCGATCAAGTTCAGGTATTACTGAATGCGCAAGGTCGTGTGACGGAGTTACGTTTATCCAATGGCGGACGTTTTATTCGACAGGCAGACGGTAGCTATACTTTTAAGAAATAGATCCATAAAACTTGATAGGCATAGTCATGGCATTATGCCTATCTGCTTTTTAAAAGGAGAAGATCATGCTAAAAGCGGGCTTGATGTTATTGACTATTTTAGGATTAATCGGATGCGCAGCAAAACCGGTAGTTGCCACGAAAACAGATAAAAAACCGACGCCAACGGCATTACAAAAATCGACTCAAAAGGGAACGGCAGTAGAATATTTATGTAAAGACAATAAAGTCGTTCGTGTGACTAAACATTCCCGAAAGAATAAAAAAGGCAGTCAAACATCAATTGCTGTGACATTTGATGGTGTGACGCAAAAACTTACGCCAAGTATCGCTGAGAACGGCAGAAATTATTCCAATATTCATTGGGTTTGGCTGGAACGTAAAGAGGCTAATACACTTAAGACTAGCCTTGGGGAAGTGCTGGCGGAACAGTGCGTGCCTCGCTGATTATCTTATTATCGCCAGCGCAATTTGCATTTTATTCTAAGGTTCCACAAAAACGGTAACCTTCACCATGGATGGTGGCGATAATTTCCGGTGTGTCGTGATGATCCTCGAAATGCTTACGAATACGGCGAATCGTCACATCGACAGTCCGATCTTGCGGTTTGAGTTCACGACCGGTCATTTTTTTCAACAACTCTTCACGGGTCTGAATTTTGCCCGGATTTTCGCAGAAATGTAACATGGCGCGAAATTCACTGCGAGGCAGTTTACGTTCTTCACCCTCCGGTGTAATCAAGGTACGACTATTTAAATCCAACGTCCAACCGTTAAATTTATACTGTTCAACATGATGTGCACGTTGATTTTCTTGCATGGTGCGTTGCAATAGATTACGCGCACGAATAGTGAGTTCACGCGGATTGAATGGCTTAGTGATGTAATCATCAGCACCGATTTCTAACCCGAGAATTTTATCCACTTCATTATCACGCCCCGTTAAAAACATTAAGGCAATATCGGCATTTTCACGTAATTCACGCGCCAACATTAATCCGTTTTTCCCCGGCAGATTAATATCCATAATCACCAAATGAATGATTTCCGTTTCTAAAATTTGGTGCATCTGAAGCCCATCAGAGGCTTCAAAAACATCATACCCTTCCGCTTGAAAAATGCTTTTTAATGTATTTCGGGTAATCGTTTCGTCTTCAACAATTAAAATTTGTGGTGTTTGCATGGGCAAATCCTTTATTTGCCTGATGAGAGTTTTATCATGAGGCGATGAAAAATAAATCCAATTTTATTTTATAGTTGCAACATTATCGTAACAATGAAAAATACAACATAATCAGTATTAGCGTTTAATTCTATGATCTACGTCATGAAATTGGCAAGGCTTAATCGGGTTTCTACTAAAATAAAAAATCCTCCGACAGCCTGAATACCCTCGGAGGATAAAGTGAGCATTCGCTCAATATTTACACACAAAATAATAATGATTTTTTAACGTTTCTTTTTGCCGCCTTGACGTGCTTTAAAACGAGGGTTTTCTTTACAAATCACATATACCACGCCATGACGACGCACAACTTTACAACCGGGATGACGTGTTTTAGCCGTTTTTAATGAAGATAACACTTGCATTTTTGTTTCCTTATTTTGATTTTAATGCACCAAATTTGCCGTAACGTTGAGCAAATTCGCTAGCGCGACCTTCGCTGGCAATTTGTCTTGTTTTGCCGGTGTAAAATGGGTGGGAGGCGGAGGACGTATCGCACATAAACACCGGATATTCGTTGCCGTCTTCCCATTTCATGGTTGTGGTGGTACGTGCGCAAGAACGAATTAAAAAGCCTTGTTTGGCGTTGGAGTCATAAAAAAGCACAGTGCGATAATTTTCAGGATGGATACCTTTTTTCATTTGCTTAAAACCTTATTTTTTAGTGAAAAATAACAATGTGCGCTATCCTACACCAAAACATTTTTTCATGCAAACTTATTTTTAATAAAAAAATAAGAGGTAAAAACAGAGATGTTGTGTATCAATTTAGCTGAAATTTGAACTTTTTATCAGCTATTTTCAATCACTTAATTTTTATCGAAAAATGGAAATTTTTTTGACCGCACTTAATAATGACGAAATTCGGGCGGTTGATAGTCAGCAATAAATTGTTCAATTTCTGCAAAATCCTCACTAAACAACAATTTTTGGAATGCGTCTTCAGAGAGAAAACCGGTTTCGACCATACGTTGATACAGCGCTTTTAAAGGATCATAGAAGCCATTTTTATTGAATAAAATGCAAGGATGGGGATTTTTCCCGATTCTTGCCCAAGAATAAACTTCGGCGATTTCTTCTAATGTGCCGGCACCACCGGGTAAGGCAATACAGGCATCGGCTAATTTGAGCATATTGGCTTTTCTTTCTGCCATCGAATCTACCACCATGAGCTCCGTGCAACCGGTGTGTATTGGCTCTCGAGCCTGTAAAAAGGCGGGCATAATGCCGATGACCTTGCCACCATGGGCTAATACTGTATCGGCCAACAATCCCATCAAACCGATTTTCCCACCACCATAAACCAAGGTGTGTTGTTTTTGTGCAATCCATTGCCCCATGGTAATCGTTGCTTGTTGGTATTCGGGCTGATTACCTAAACTTGCGCCGCAATAAACTGTAATGTGCATTTTTTCATCCTATTTTTTGCTTGATGTCGATCCTGACAATCTATTTTACCGTTTGTAGTAATTGATTTTAGAAAGAATATTTTACAACAAAATCCTTGTTATAATGCTAGAATGAACCCCATTTTTATTTAGGATAACGTGCGATTTTATGATGAAAAAACTGTTTATTTTCTTAGCCTGTTGCTTGACTGCCATGGCCGCGCAAGCAGATTTATTTAATAACAAGACTAAATTCTTACCGGTGGATCAGGCTTTCCAGCTGGATGTGCAACGATCTGATGCTGGCGTTTCGATGCAGTGGCAAATTGCGGAAAATTACTATTTATATCAAGATAAATTGGCATTTTCCCTCAATGGCAAGCCCGTTGAAAATGCACCACAATTTCTTTCTTCTGCAGAACAATATGAAGATCCTTACTTTGGATTAGTCACCATTTTCAAACATGACCTTAATTTGACGTTGCCGTTAAAAGATCCTCAACCACAGGATCTGCTGGAAGTGACTTATCAAGGTTGTGCGAAAGGGTTTTGCTATCCGCCGGAAACCAAACAATTTCAACTCGGTGATCTTTCGTCAAATATTTCTGCCAGCCATGAGATGCAAAATAGTGTAGAGACGCATCAGCCATCGCAAAGTGCGGTGGAAAATGCCAACGTTTTTTCATCACAACAAAATCAACTGGCAGAGAGTCTGTCGCAAAGTAAATACGCCATGTTGTGGTTTTTTGTCTTAGGTATCGGATTGGCCTTTACGCCTTGCGTGCTGCCGATGTTGCCGTTGCTTTCTGCCATTGTCATCGGTGGTCGAAAAGAAGAGACCAGCAACTGGCGCGCACTTGCGCTTAGTTTTGTGTATGTACAAGGCATGGCATTAACTTATACCTTGCTCGGTTTGGTGGTTGTGCTGATTGGTCTGCCATTCCAAATTGCCCTACAAAGTCCTTATGTCCTGATTGGACTTTCCGTTGTCTTTGTATTGCTGGCGTTGTCCATGTTTGGCGTATTCACATTACAGCTGCCCTCGTCTTTGCAAACTAAACTGACGCAATTTAGCCAACAACAAAAAAGCGGCGCTTTTTTCGGGGTGTTTGTCATGGGGGCGATTGCCGGCTTAGTGGCGTCTCCTTGCACCTCCGCGCCCTTATCCGGCGCATTGCTTTATGTAGCGCAATCCGGTGATTTCGTCATTGGCGCATTGACCCTTTATTTATTGGCGTTAGGCATGGGCTTGCCGCTCATATTAATTACCGTATTCGGCAATAAAATCCTACCGAAATCCGGGGCTTGGATGGAAAACGTGAAAACCGCCTTTGGCTTTGTCATGTTGGCGTTACCGATTTTCCTGATTTCGCGCATTATTCCAAGTATGTGGGAACCGCGTTTGTGGGCATTACTTGGCATGAGTTTCTTCATTTGGTTGGCCACACAGATGCGTTCAAACGGTATTGGTTTATTCTTCCGTATTGTGTTCTTTGTTGCAGCCATGGTTTCTGCACAGCCATTACAAAATTGGGTGTGGCAAGATAATGCGACGACCTCACAAGCCGCGAATGCCCAAAGTGCGGTCAAAAATTCGCTCGTTTTTCAACAAATTTCCAATTATGACGAATTGCAAGCTGTGCTAAAACAGCACCCGAATAAAATTGCCATGTTGGATTTATATGCCGATTGGTGCGTTGCTTGTAAGGAATTTGAGCATAAAACCTTTGCAGATCCGCAAGTGCAAAGCGCGTTGAGTGATGTTTTGTTGTTAAGAGTGGATATGACAAATAACAGCGAATCTAACCGCACTTTAATGAAAGCACTTGCGGTAACGGGCTTGCCTACGATTATTTTCTTTAATCAACAGGGCGAAGAAATTCAAGCGCAACGGATTACCGGTTTTTTACCTGCGGAAGCCTTTATGGCAACGTTAAATGCCGCGAAAAGCATAAATTATTAACGAATTGGAAATAATCCTTTTCTATTTGAAGTATTTTTTTCATTTTCCGTTGTGTTAGCATACGCCACCTCACTAACACACTCCAATTTATAGAAGGAAAATTTATGTTTTTAGACAAATATCGTCATTATGTTTTAGGTTTATTACGCATCGTTTTGGGCTATGCTTTTGTTTTACACGGCACCGCAAAATTTTGGGAATTCCCGATGTCCATGACCGGTGGGAACGGCTCTGTAGAACTTGCCTCGTTAATGGGCGTGGGGGGGGTGATTGAATTGGTCTTTGGTATTTTATTTATCTTAGGCTTATTGACTCGCCTTTCAGCCTTTATTTTGAGTGGTCAAATGGCCGTGGCATATTTCATGCTCCATGCGCCGAAAGGTGTGCTTTTCCCGCTAATGAATGGCGGTGAAGCAGCGGTATTATATTGTTTTATCTTCTTCTATTTTGTTTTTGCCGGTGCAGGCGCTTTCGCATTAGACAATAAAATGGCGAAAAAATAAGACGTTGATAAATAACAACCCGCACGTTTTATGTGCGGATTTTTATTAACCTCGATGCGTAATTTATGATTTCATGCGTAGCGTGCACCTTGATGCACAACCAAATCACGCACAGAACGTGATTTACCCCTTTCAGACATTCGCGATTTCGTGCAACACGTTGCACGCTACGATTCTAAAAATCATTCAAAAAAACGACCGCACTTTATGCCAAACAAAAAGCCCCGAATATCCATTCGGGGCTTTTTCTTCGGAAAGACATTACTGATGATAATGCGACAAGAACCGCGCAAATTTGCCTAAGGCTTCTTCAATTTGATGAACATACGGCAATGTCACAATACGAAAGTGATCCGGTGAATGCCAGTTAAAACCACGACCATGCACCAACAAGACTTTTTCCTGTGCCAATAAATCAAACACCATTTTTTCATCATCATACATATTGAATTTTTTGATATCGATTTTCGGGAACATATACAACGCCCCCATCGGCTTCGTACAACTAATTCCCGGAATTTGGTTGAGCAATTCATAGGCTTTATTGCGTTGTTCTAACAAGCGTCCGCCCGGCAAAATAAATTCGTTAATGCTTTGATAGCCGCCAAGTGCGGTCTGAATCGCATGTTGCATTGGCACATTGGCACATAAACGCATAGATGCCAACATATCCAAACCTTCAATGTAACCTTTGGCGTGTTTTTTTGGTCCATTTAAAATCATCCAACCTTGGCGGAAACCGGCAACACGATAAGCTTTGGATAAGCCGTTAAACGTGACCGTCAATAAATCCGGCGCTAATGCGGCGATATGGTGGTGTACCGCACCATCGTATAAAATTTTATCGTAAATCTCGTCGGCAAAAATGATTAAATTATTCTGACGTGCCACTTCAACGATTTCTAACAATAATTCTTTGCTGTAAACCGCACCGGTCGGGTTGTTCGGATTGATTACCACAATCGCTTTCGTGCGTGAGGTGACTTTGCTTTTGATGTCTTCCACATCCGGGAACCAATCTGCCTGTTCATCACACAAATAATGTACCGCTTTACCGCCCGCCAACGTTGCCGCGGCAGTCCATAATGGGTAATCCGGCATAGGAATTAACACTTCATCACCATCATTCAACAGTGCTTGCATCGCCATCGTAATCAACTCTGACACGCCATTTCCGATGTAAACATCATTCACCGTGACGCTACGAATATCTTTCGATTGATAATATTGCACAATCGCTTTGCGGGCAGAATAAAGCCCTTTGGAGTCACAATAACCTTGGGCTGAAGGAAGATTGCGTAAGACATCAACGAGAATTTCATCAGGCGCTTCAAAACCAAAAGGCGCAGGGTTACCGATATTCAGTTTTAAAATTTTATGTCCTTCTTCTTCAAGGCGTAGTGCCTCTTTGTGCACGGGTCCGCGAATATCGTAACAAACGTGCTCTAATTTATCTGATTTGGGAAAGCGTTCCATAGTTTTGACCTTGAGTAATTAAGAAATGAAATATTTTGTGAAAAATTCCCGTAAAGTGCGGTAGAATTGGGGTTCATTTTTAACTTATTTTCCCGTTAAAGACAATGCTTTTTCAAAATGGATAGTTTGCAATCAATTAAAACGCAATTAATCAGTCAAATTAATGCATTACAATTAAATCAACCTCATCACATTGCGGTTTGTTCAGCACAAGCCGAATGCGCGGTTGATTTATTAGGTTGGCTAAAAGCACAACCGCACTATCCGCAATTCTATTTTCAATTACAGCAAACAACACAATGCTTTGCCACGCTTGGCGCCGTTCGTACATTTCAACAATTAGACGCGGCCCAAGATTTCGTGAATCAACATAATTTCCCCCTTTTCGGCGGTATCCAGTTTTACGGGCAAACCACCTTTTTTCTGCCACAGTTAGTGTTAGAACAGCGTGACAATCAAATTCAAGCCACCGTTTTTATTGACCAAGATAATCTTATTCACAATAAAGACAAGGCGTTGCAGGTTTTAAAAACATTTGAAAAAACGACCGCACTCTTACCGCTTCAAAGCCAAGCGGATTTGATTGACCAGCAAGCGAATCCGACGCAATGGGCAAGTTGGGTAGAAAAGGCTCTGGCGCAAATTCATGAAAAAACGGTCACCAAATTGGTGTTAGCCAATAAAAGCACCTTTGCCCTCAATCAACCGCTCAATGCCAAGGATTTTTTAGCGCAAAGTGAAATTTACAATAAAGGCTGCTACCACTTTCTTTTCGCGCAAGATGACAAAACCAGTTTCCTTGGTTCTTCGCCGGAACGGTTGTATGCACGTCATGAGCGTCATTTAAAAACAGAGGCTCTCGCAGGTACCTCACCCATGAACGAGGATCATGAAAGCAATCGTAAACAAGCCGATTGGTTACTTAGCGATAAGAAAAACATCCATGAAAACCAATTGGTGGCGGATGGGATTTGCGCCAATTTAGCCCCTTTTACTCAATACATTGAAGTCGGCAACCTCGGCATCAAACAGCTGCGTCAAGTACAACATTTACGCCGAGAAATCACCGCACTTTTAACCGATAACTGTACTGATTTGAACTGCTTGCAAGCCATTCATCCGACCGCTGCCGTTGCCGGTTTGCCACAACAAAAAGCGAAAACATTGTTACAACAAATTGAACATTACGATCGCAGTTGGTATGCCGGCACATTAGGCTTTTTTAATCAACAACAAGCGGAGTTTTGTGTGGCGATTCGTTCGGCCTTTGTTGAAGCAGACAAAATTCATGTGTTTGCCGGTGCCGGTATTGTTGAGGGCTCAGTTCCCTTGCTAGAATGGCAAGAAATCGAGCGCAAAGCCGCGGGATTAATCTCATTATTAAAAATAACGAAATCTGAAAACGGAGAGCAAAAATGTCAGTAAGCGTCTTTAATCGTTGTTGGTCAAAAGTGATCTTGGAAACCCTTGTGCGTCAAGGTGTAACCCACTTTTGTATCGCGCCCGGTTCGCGTTCGACCCCACTGACATTGGAAGCTGTACGTTTACAAAATGCCAACCGTGCCCTTTGTCATACACATTTTGATGAACGTGGTTTAGGTTTCTTTGCCCTTGGCATCGCAAAATCGACCAAAAAACCTGTTGCTGTTATTGTCACTTCCGGCACGGCTGCCGCCAATTTATACCCGGCAATCATTGAGGCCCGTCAAAGCCACGTCAATCTGATTGTACTCACTGCGGATCGTCCGCCGGAATTGTTAGAGTGCGGTGCGAATCAGGCGATTTTGCAAGAAAATATGTTTGCCGATTATCCCCTTGCCAATTTGAATCTTCCGCGCCCAAGCCAAGATTATGCAGCAAGCTGGTTGATTTCAAAAATTGAGCAAGCCTGCCATAAACAAGCGGAAGAAGCAGGCGTGATTCACATCAATGTACCTTTCGCCGAACCTTTATATGATGCCAATGCAGAAGAAATTGACGTTCATCCTTGGTTAGCGCCCGTTCAACGTTGGTTAAGCCAAAATAAAAGTTGGACAACCTACCCTGCGCCCCATCAAGAAGTATTGATTCACGAACACTGGGATCAGTGGCGCACCAAACGCGGGATTATTGTGGCGGGCAGAATGCCGGCAGAACAAGCCATGGGCATTGCTTCTTGGGCAAATACCATGGGCTGGGTGTTGCTGACCGATATTCAATCCGGTGTGGAAGCCAGTTTGCCTTATGCGGATATTTGGCTTGCGAATCAAACGGTGAAACAAAAAATGTTGCAGGCAGATATTGTCATTCAGCTTGGCAACCGTTTTATTAGCAAACGCATTAACCAGTTTTTAGCTGAATTTAAAAACGAATATTGGATTGTGGATGAAAATCCACAAGCGGTGGATCCTTACCATCATTCCCACACCCGTTTTGTTGCCAAAATTCATCATTGGTTGCGCGCCCATCCGCCGTTAAGACAAAAACCGTGGTTATTGGAAGCGTTGGCGTTATCCAAATTCTGCGCCACCTTTATTGAGCAGCAAGTGGGCGGCAATTTAAATGAAGCTTCCTTGGCTCACCACATTGAACGTTTACTGCCGAACAATGGCACCCTTTTCCTCGGCAACAGTTTATTTGTGCGTTTAGTGGATGCGCTTACCAAATTGCCGGAAGGCTACCCGATCCATACCAATCGTGGGGCGAGTGGTATTGACGGTTTACTTGCCACCGTTGCCGGCATTGGTATCGGTTCTAACCAACCGGTCGTCGCCTTAGTGGGTGATACCTCCGCACTCTATGATTTAAACTCGCTGGCATTGTTCAAAAAACTTACCCAACCGACTATTTTGTTTATTATCAATAACAACGGTGGCGCGATTTTTGATATGTTGCCGGTGGATGCCGAAGTCAAAGACAAGTTCTATCGTATGCCGCACCACACCGAGTTTTCCCAAGTGGCATCCATGTTCGATTTAAAATATGCCCGTCCTTATACCTGGGCGGATTTAAGCTCCGTGCTAAAACAAGCCTATTCACGTCGCGAAGCCACTATCATCGAAATTAAAGTCGCGCCGAATGACGGCAGCACCATTTACAAACGCCTCATCGACCAAATCAGCTACGCAGTTGTCGGTGAATAAACGGAAAGATCAAAAGCAAACTATCTCACGTTAGTTTGCTTTTTTCATGTGATGAAACCTTACCTCATTTTTTTACACGGCTTACTCGGCACTCAAGCCGACTGGCAAAAACTCACGGAAAATCTACCGCACTTTCATTGCGTTGCCTTGGATTTGCCTTTCCACGGCAGCGCAAAAAATCACCCCGTACAGGATTTTGATGACACCAGTGCTTACGTAGCACAACGCATCCAAAGTGCGGTAGAAAATCACCCTTATTTTTTAGTGGGCTATTCCCTCGGTGGCAGAATTGCGCTGTATTACGCCCTCTGCAGTCAACAGGACAAATACAACCTGCAAGGGCTGATTATTGAAGGCGGCAATCTTGGATTGACGAATGAGGCGGACAAAAAAGTGCGGTGGGAAAATGATGTATTTTGGGCGCAACGTTTTCGCCATGAAACCGCGACTTCCGTACTGAATGATTGGTATCAACAATCTGTCTTCGCCCATTTAACGGAAGACCAACGCAAGACGTTGATCGAAAAACGCCAAGCCAACTGTGGCGATAATATTGCCAAAATGCTGTTAGCAACGTCTCTTGCCAAACAACCGGATTTACGTCCTTACGTCAAAAATAGCCCTTATCCGATCGAGTATTTCTGTGGCGAACGGGATCATAAATTCAAACAAATGGCGTTAGAAAATCAGTTGAACCTAACACTGATTCCACAGGCAGGACATAATGCGCATCAAGAAAATCCAACAGCATTTGCAACCCAATTAAATGCGTTATTACAAGATAAATTCATTGCTTTTTCGCCGCGCAATGGCTAAAATCTGCACTCCTTTGTCGTCGCTGAATTAGAGATCGGCGAACGATGTATCATTAACCACTTCATATTAGGAGTTATTATGTCTCTAAGTACTGAACAAAAAGCAAAAATCGTTGCTGAATTTGGTCGCGATGGTAAAGACACCGGTTCTTCCGAAGTTCAAATCGCTTTATTAACCGCACAAATCAACCACTTACAAGCACACTTTGCTGAACACAAAAAAGACCACCACGGTCGCCGCGGTTTATTACGCATGGTTTCCCGTCGTCGTAAACTTTTAGATTACTTAAAACGTACTAATCTTGAACTTTACAGCAGCTTAATCGCTCGTTTAGGTTTACGTCGCTAATCTACGTATTAAATCACTGAATAAGTGATGTCAAAAGCTGATTTCTCTTCGTGGGAAGTCAGCTTTTTTATTGTGCATGGTTTGTGTTGTTGATCACCGTGCGGAGCATTTTCAGTGCGTAGCGTGCATCTTGATGCACGACCAAACCACGCACGGAACGTTATTTAACCCTTCTGGGGATTCACGATTTCGTACGTGGCGTGCCACGAATGATTTTCCTCACGAGCATTTTTATTCGTGCAACAAGTTGCACGCTACGGGGGCGTGATTTCATATTGTAGCGTGCATCTTGATGCACGACGAAACCACGCACGGAACATTATTTGGCCCTTTCTGACATTCATGATTTCGTGCAACAAGTTGCACGCT
>NZ_KE952604.1:26333-74970 GCF_000466335.1 Aggregatibacter sp. oral taxon 458 str. W10330
ATTTCGTGCAACAAGTTGCACGCTACGATTCTGAATAAGTGATGTCAAAAGCTGATTTCTCCTCGTGGGAAGTCAGTTTTTTTATTGTGCATGGTTCGTGTTGTTGATCGCCGTTTGGAGCATTTTCAGATTCAGAAAACTTCCGCTATAATGACCGCACTTTTTTAACCTTAAATTCAAGGAATTTATCATGCAAAATCCAAAAGATGATGTTTTATATGCACCGGTTGAGTGGGTGGATCACAGTGCGGGTTACACCGACATTCGTTATCACAAATCCACAGACGGCATTGCCAAAATCACCATTAATCGTCCTGAAGTGCGCAACGCGTTCCGTCCGCAAACCGTGAAAGAAATGATCAGTGCATTTTCTGATGCGCGTTTTGACGAAAAAATCGGTGTCATCGTGTTGACCGGTGAAGGCGAAAAAGCTTTCTGTTCCGGTGGTGATCAAAAAGTACGCGGCGATTACGGCGGCTACAAAGACGACAGTGGTGTACATCATCTTAACGTGTTGGATTTCCAACGGGATATTCGTAGCTGTCCGAAACCGGTCGTGGCTATGGTGGCAGGTTATGCGATTGGCGGCGGTCATGTATTGCATATGTTATGCGATCTCACCATTTCCGCAGACAACGCGATTTATGGTCAAACCGGTCCGAAAGTGGGTTCCTTTGATGGCGGCTGGGGCGCAAGCTACATGGCGCGTATCGTCGGTCAGAAAAAAGCGCGTGAAATTTGGTTCTTATGCCGTCAATATAATGCCCAAGAAGCCTTAGAGATGGGGTTGGTGAACACGGTGGTGCCTTATGCGGATTTAGAAAAAGAAACCGTGCGTTGGTGTCGCGAAATGCTCCGCAACAGTCCGATTGCTTTACGTTGCTTGAAAGCGGCACTCAATGCGGACTGCGATGGACAAGCCGGTCTTCAAGAACTTGCCGGTAATGCCACCATGTTGTTCTACATGACGGAAGAAGGGCAAGAAGGTCGCAACGCATTTAATGAAAAACGTGCGCCTGATTTTAGTAAGTTCAAGCGTAATCCATAGTAAACGCGCTTTCTTAACATAGACTGTTAATTTATCTAAAAAAACGACCGCACTTTATGTGCGGTCTTCTTCTTTATTTTCTAAACTCACGTTTCTCTTTAAAAGTGCGGTGAGATTTTTCTTTAAATTTACGTTCGCCTTTGAAGCCTTTTTCTTCAAAACGTCCGCCACGGCGTTTTCCGCCAAAATTATCGCCGCCACGCTCGCCTTTGGCTTCGCCGATAAAAGACATACGCATTTGTTTATTCAACACACGCGTTTTCGCAAATTGTTGTAACAATTCTTTCGGCATACCTTGTGGCAATTCAATGGTGGAATAATCATCATACAACTTGATGTGGCCGATGTAGCGACTATTAATATCGCCTTCATTGGCAATCGCGCCAACAATATGACGAACTTCCACGCCATCTCCGCGGCCCACTTCAATACGATATAAATCCATTGGTTGTGGATTGCCATAGCCTTTACGTTCACCACGACGTTCTGCTGAACGTGGATTTTCACGACGGTCACCACGCTCATTACGATCACGACGGGCTTTTTTATCCACCACCGGATCCGGCGGAAGAATCAGCTTTTGTTTGCCTTGTAACAACATCATCATAGCGGCAGCAATGTCTTCTTGTGATTGGTCGGCAGTGAACATATCTTCCAACAATTCACGGTAAAGATCTAAATCATGATGTTCCAACTGCGCGGTAATTTTATCTTTGAATTTTTTACGGCGACAAGCTTGTAACACTTCATGATTCGGTAATTCCACCTCTTCAATATTTTTCTTGATAAGGTGTTCAACATTGCGCAACAAACGACGTTCGCGTGGTTCCACGAACAATAACGCACGACCGGAACGTCCTGCTCGACCGGTACGACCAATACGGTGTACATAAGATTCCGCATCCAGTGGAATATCATAGTTCACCACAAGGCTAATACGTTCAATGTCAATACCACGAGCCGCCACGTCTGTCGCCACAACGATGTCTAAGCTACCACTACGCAAACGATCTAAGGTTTGTTCACGTAATTGTTGTGTCATATCGCCATTCAATGCCGCCGCACGGAAACCATGTTTTTCCAATAATTCCGTCACGTCTAACGTGCCGGTTTTGGTACGGGTGAAAATAATCGCCGCATCAAAATCTTCCACTTCCAAGAAACGCAACAAGGCATCATTTTTGCGGAAACCATGAACATACCAACAGCTTTGCGCAATATCCGGCGCACTTTGTTGGGTCGCTTTAATTTTGACTTCTTGCGGATCTTTCATAAAGCGTTTGGTGATTCGACGAATCGGCTCCGGCATAGTGGCAGAGAAAAGTGCGGTTTGGTGGTGTTCAGGTAATTCCGCCATCACGGTTTCCACATCATCAATAAAGCCCATGCGCAACATTTCATCCGCTTCGTCTAACACAATGGCTTTAAGCTCAGCAAGGCTTAGGGTGCCACGACGTAGGTGATCCAAAATCCGTCCCGGTGTCCCCACCACAACTTGCGCCCCTTGTTTTAACGCAAGTAATTGGATGTCATAACGTTGGCCACCATATAAAGTGACGATATTAATGCCTTTGGCATATTTGACGAATTGCTCGCAAGCATCAGCAACTTGAATAGCTAATTCACGGGTCGGTGCCATCACTAATAATTGCGGGTGTTTTTCTGTCGGATCGATTTTCGCCAAAATTGGCAAAGAAAAGGCGGCGGTTTTCCCACTACCGGTTTGTGCCATGCCCAGTACATCGCGGCCTTCTAATAAGTGCGGTATGCAAATTTGTTGAATTGGAGAAGGTGTTTCAAAGCCAAGATCGGCAACAGCATTAAGGATGAATTCAGGCAAGCCTAAATCCTTGAAAGTCATTTTAGTTTCAGTCATTAAAAATACTCGAATGTATAAAAGGAAAGCTCAATAGACGCTTTCAGGTTAATTACCATGTGTCGTTTTGCGTCTTACAACGCATTACCGGTTGAGCTATGCTCACCGTTATTCTGCTTGAGTCTGTTGTCCTAATTTCGATAGCTCAAACACCGCAAAACGATACTCCACAAAGTTATACACCTGATTTGCAACAGCCAGTTTGAATAAGGTCTCAGCCTCATCAACCTGTCCCATATTGAGTTTTTGTTTTGCTAGATAGAAGTAGGTTTCAGTCAGAATCTCTGCGTATTGCGTTGCGGTTTTTGTGGCAAACTGCTGCGCTTTAGCCTGTACTTCCTGAACTGACAATTTGCCCAAATAATACTGGACAATGTAGGTACCCCAATAATCCTGAGAAAGCCCAACAGCACGTTGAGCCAGATTTTTTTGCGCCTCAGCCGGCTTGAATTTTAATTCATTCAAATACAGCCACAAGACGCGGTAAGGATCCGATTTATTACGTTGATAAAATGCCAAGAAATCCTGTTCGGCGAGGTTATACCGTTCCACATAATAGAAGTCTAATGCTCGATTAAGGAAGGTATATTCATAGTCAGGATCGAGGCTGAAAACCGTATTAAAGGCTTCTAATGCGCCGTCATAGTCTTCATCAAGTAATAAATAAAGCCCTAGATAGTTATACACTGCCGCCATTTTTGGTTGCAATGCAAGTGCTTGAGTAAAGTCATAACGCGCTAAAGCCCAAAGCCCCAAACTATCGTAAAGCACGCCCCGTTCAAAATGGAGAGAAGCACGTTCTTCATTACTCATTTTTCCAACGAGCAACACCTGACTAATCCGAACAATCATGACTTCCTGTTCAAAGTGCTGGCTTGGATTTTGCTCGGCTAACACGACTTTATTTTTAGACACAAAGGTATTGCTCAAGCCTACACAGCCTGATAATACAAAGACTGAAAATAAAATGGTTAGGAAAATCGCGAAATTAGACAACCCATTACGTTGCGTCATTTCTTTATAAGCCTTAAAGCAGAGTATTGCTTGTTGAAAAACAAATGTTACGGCACGTAATGTACCGTAACATTTTGAAAAAATTTAAATTATGCCTGCTCTACAATATCATCGGATACGTGTTGAGCAGCTTCTGCTTTCGGAGCAAGTTCTTTCATGGTTAAACGGATGCGACCTTGACGATCGATTTCCACCACTTTAACCATCACTTCTTGTCCTACTTGTAGATAGTCGCTGACTTTTTCCACACGTTCTTCAGCAATTTGAGAAATGTGAACCAAGCCTTCTTTATTACCTACGATAGAAACGAATGCACCAAAATCTGCTAAACGAGTCACTTTACCTTTGTAAATGGCACCCGCTTCTACTTCAGCAGTGATGTCTTCGATACGTGCCATCACATCTTGTACGGCATTCTTATCAACCGCAGCGATTTTTACTGTACCGTCATCATCAATATCAATGGAAGTACCGGTTTCTTCGGTCAATGCACGAATCACTGCACCACCTTTACCGATCACATCTTTGATTTTCTTCGGATCAATTTTCATGGTGTAGATACGTGGTGCGAAATCAGAAATATCGGCACGTGGCGCCGGAATCGCTTGCTCCATTACGCCAAGAATGTGCATACGTGCACTTTTCGCTTGATTTAATGCAATTTGCATGATTTCAGCGGTGATACCTTCAATTTTGATATCCATTTGAAGTGCAGTTACACCTTGACGCGTACCCGCCACTTTAAAGTCCATATCACCTAAGTGGTCTTCATCACCAAGAATATCGGAAAGCACGACAAATTTGTCATCTTCTTTCACCAAGCCCATCGCGATACCTGCAACCGCCGCTTTAATCGGCACACCGGCATCCATTAGAGCTAAAGAGGCACCACACACGGAAGCCATGGAAGAAGAACCGTTGGATTCGGTAATTTCAGATACTACACGTACCACATACGGGAATTCCGCTAAGGTTGGCATCACTGCTGCCACGCCACGTTTCGCCAAACGACCATGACCGATTTCACGACGTTTTGGTGAACCGATCATACCGGTTTCACCCACAGAATACGGAGGGAAGTTATAGTGGAACAAGAAGTGATCTTGACGCTCACCGGTTAATTCATCAATGATTTGCGCATCGCGTTCAGTCCCTAACGTAGCGACGGCCAACGCTTGGGTTTCACCACGGGTAAAGATTGCGGAACCGTGGGTACGCGGTAATACACCGGTGCAAATATCTAATGCACGCACAGTATCAACGGTACGACCATCAATACGTGGTTCACCGGCAAGAATACGTCCACGCACGATTTGGCTTTCAAGTGCGGTGAAAATATCAATAATTTTGCCTTCACTGACGTCTTCATCTTCAGCGGTAATTTGTGCAACAACGTCAGCTTTAATCGCATCGATTTGCTCATAACGCGCTTGTTTTTCAGTGATACGATACGCATCGCCTAAACGCGCTTCAGCTAATGCTTTCACTTTATTGATTAAATCAGTGTTTGGTTCAGGTGCAACCCAATCCCAACGTGGTTTACCGGCTTCTTTGGCAAATTCTTTAATCGCTTCCACCACCACTTGTTGTTGCTGATGACCGAATACCACTGCCGCTAACATTTGTTCTTCAGTGAGAATATCCGCTTCAGATTCCACCATTAATACGGCTTTATCAGTACCTGCAACCACTAAATCTAAACGGCTTTGTTTTTGTTCATTAATGGTCGGGTTTAATACGAATTGATCGTTGATGAAACCGACACGCGCCGCACCAATCGGGCCATTAAATGGCACACCGGATAAGGTTAATGCCGCAGACGCACCAATCATGGCGACTAAATCCGGACTGATTTGTGGATTGACTGAAACCACGGTGGCAATCACTTGGATTTCATTGAAAAAGCCTTCTGGGAATAACGGACGAATCGGGCGATCGATTAAACGGGCAATTAAGGTTTCGCCCTCAGACGGACGACCTTCTCGTTTGAAGAAACCGCCCGGAATACGACCGGCGGCATAAGTACGTTCTTGATAGTTAACGGTTAATGGAAAGAAATCTTGACCTTCTTTCACCTCTTTTTTGGCCACCACGGTAACGAATACTGTCGTATCGTCCATGCTTGCCATCACAGCAGCAGTGGCTTGGCGAGCAATGGCGCCGGTTTCTAACGTGACGGTATGTTGACCGTATTTAAATTGTTTAACAATTGGATTCACTATGTTTTCCTTTTTAAATGAGTAATCACAATGTTTTATTTTCCAATTTGCGACTAGCAAAAATAATCTTAAAAATCACCGCACTTTTACCGGCTACGACACAAAATTATTTTTGTTAGCCGCACGCTAATTTAGAAAATAAAACGCAGGCATTATACAGAGCTTTTGCCTTGATGGGTAACTTTATTTACGCAATTCCCATTTATGACTATCTGAAAAATAAGGTTGATGATAAAATCACTCCAGTTTTCAAAGTAAAAAAGGAGGAAACATGTTAATTGGAGATTTAACCCGTACCGATTTTAAACTCGGCTTACCAAAAGTCATTGCTGAAACCTGTGAGTATTTAAAAGGGTTGGATTTAGAAAAATTAGAGGTTGGCCGTCATGACATCACCGATCGCATTTACATGAACGTGATGGAACCTGAACTGGCTGAAGCTGCAAGCAAAAAAGCAGAATTGCACCACAAATATTTGGACGTTCAAGTACTTATCCGTGGTGTAGAAAATATTGAAGTCGGCGCAACCTATCCTGACTTAAATAAATACGAAGCCTATCACGAAGATGACGATTACCAACTTACCCAAGAAATCGACAACAAAAGTACGATTACATTAGTGCCAAATATGTTTGCCGTATTCTATCCTTATGAACCCCATAAACCTTGTTGTAACGTGAATGGTCAATCTGCCAAAATTAAAAAGTTGGTGGTTAAAGTGCCGGTTGAGTTAATCCAGTAAAGGACGACAATTCATCATTAGAATGCGCTTAATGTTAAGCGCATTTTTTATCGCCAATTTTGACGTTTTTCAATGAAAACAGTGAAATGCGTAAATCATCGTAACGTAAACAAATAAAGATTGTGTTTAATTTAATTAGCAGATAAATTACCTGCTTTTTTGCGGGCAAAATGCGCCCATCACTTTCACAAAACGAGGATAGTCTATGTTAAGCGTTGATACCCCATCTCAGGCGATGCCACCGCGTAAACCGAAGTTCTATCAAAGCTTATACGTGCAAGTCATTATTGCGATTATTATCGGTATTTTATTAGGAAATTTTTTTCCTGATTTCGGCGCCGGTTTAAAACCGTTAGGTGAAGCATTTATTAAGCTGGTTAAAATGATCATCGCACCGGTGATTTTTCTGACCGTCGTTACCGGTATTGCCGGTATGAACGACATGAAAGCGGTTGGGCGGGTTGCCGGAAAGGCGATGCTGTATTTTGTGACCTTTTCGACGTTGGCGCTTGTGATCGGAATGGTTGTGGCTAATATTATTGAACCCGGAGCAGGATTAAATATTGATCCGGCGTCGTTAACTTCCGAAAAAGTGTCAGAATACGTTGCGAAAGCGCAGGATAGCACGCTAACGGCTTTCTTAATGAACATCATTCCTACCACCGTATTCAGTCCATTAGTAGAGGGTAATATTCTGCAAGTCTTGTTTATTTCCGTGTTATTTGGGATGGCATTGGCTTCAGTGGGCGACAAAGCGCAGCCTATTACGGAACTCCTACGACTTGCGACAGCGCCGATGTTTAAGGTGGTGTCAATTTTGATGAAAGTCGCCCCTTTAGGCGCATTAGGCGCGATGGCGTTCACCGTGGGAAAATACGGGTTAAGTTCCATTAGCCATTTGATGCTTTTAATTGTGACGTTTTACATTACGTCCTTGTTATTTATTATTTTTATCTTAGGCGCGGTCGCACGTTATAACGGTTTCTCTATTTTGAAAATGGTGCGCTATATTAAGCAAGAATTGTGGTTAGTCTTAGGAACGTCCTCCTCAGAAGCCGCGTTACCGACCTTAATGCAAAAAATGGAGGCGGCCGGTTGTAAAAAATCGGTGGTGGGATTAGTGGTGCCGACCGGTTATTCTTTTAATTTGGACGGTACAAATATCTATATGACAATGGCCGCATTATTTATTGCGCAAGCCACCAATACGGATCTTTCCATTAGCGAGCAATTTACCTTGTTGTTTGTTGCGATGTTAAGTTCAAAAGGCGCTGCCGGTGTAACCGGTGCCGGTTTTATTACATTAGCCGCCACACTTTCCGTGGTTCCGGGGCTGCCGGTTGAGGGCATGGCGTTAATTTTGGGGATTGATCGTTTTATGTCCGAATGCCGTGCGCTAACGAATTTGGTGGGTAACGCCTGTGCGACCATTGTTGTGGCGCGCTGGGAAAATGCCTTGGATAAAGAAAAATTAGCGTCAGCGATGAACGGTAAATAATATGAAGCGATGGTGCGGTTGCTTACTTGGATTGATGGGATTAACGGTGGCGATCATTTGCGCATTACCGTGGTGGATCACGCCAAAACAAGTCGAAACATGGGTTAACCGCTTTCTCGCACCAGATTATGCCTTGCAACTGCCTGAACGATGGCATTTACACCTCACCGGTTTGCAACTGCCCGAACTGGATATTCGGGCAGGGCAATGTACTTTGGTGACATTCAGTGATGTGCGTCTTCATTGGTGGGAGCTTCGTCAACTTGACGTGGCGCATGCCGGGTTGGATTATGACTGCCTCAATCGGTTGCCTTCCTCTGATGAGACAAAAACATCGCCAAATTTGACCGCACTTTTTTCCGTTCTCCCGTCTGTAGAGGTAAATGTTCAGCATTTTCGATTGGAGAATAGCCAGGCACTGGATATACCACCTAGGCTACGTGCGCTGTTGGATGCTGATATTGCAGCAACCGCAAATTATGACGGTCATCGTTTGCAATTAACTGCCAATGCGAAGACTCATGATGATCATGTTATTTTACATCATCAATCGACGCTCGCTCGCCTAAACCATTCGTTCCAATGGCAGGGACAAACCGATTACCAACCGCTTAACGGACAAACCTATCATTTGCATTTTTCTACTCAGTTACAAGAGGAATTGTCTCAATTACCGCAGCAAGGCGAACTACGCGTGGATTGGCAAAATCCGGATTTCAGCGTGAGCAAAGGAACGCTTCAATTGCGCTGGAACGGTGAGAAAGGACAAATCAACGCACAGGATTTAAGCCGTGATAAACCGTTATTAGACGTGCCTTTTACGTTTACTGCCGATGGTTTAGCCATTAACTGGGGAACATTTTATTGGACGTTTGACGGTTATCAGCCGATCAAAGGCTTCTTCGGTTTAGCCTTACGTAAACCGCAAGAGGGTTGGTTACCCTTGGAAACCGATGTGGATGTGATCGTGCAAACCTTTGGTGAACTCGGCAAAGGTGAAATTGTGATATCGGGTAAAAAAGGTGAAATTGGTGGCGGTGCGGATAAAAACCAACTGAACTTTGATCTCAAAACGCGTGGTGACTTGCGTTATAACAACACCGTGGCACAAACCAATTTAGACTACCATATTAGCGGTGTTTTTGAGGCACCTACGCTACTGTTCCGCCCCGGTTCCGTGTTCAAAATGGATAACGTACAACCTGATACTAAAATCCATGCACGCCTGCCGTTGGATAACATACGAGTGGGACGTTATGGTTTAGAGGGGCGTCTGCAAGCCACTTTACAAGGATTCACCCCACAGTTTAAGCAGTTAAATTTAAAGCTTGATGGACAGGCGCACGAGTTTATTGCCGGAATTAAAACCGTGTTTGATTTGCGTGATGAAAAGCAAAATTTACGCGCAGCAGAAATGCGTGCAGCGAACCGTTGGGATTGGACGATTGACGGTGAGGCGCACTGGACCTCTTTAAATACGCCGGTGAACATAAAAGGTGTGGGCTTTTGGGAAGCGGATCATATTGAATTAAATCAACTTTCTGCCCATTCCGGCAATGTGCATACCGGTGGAGTGAAAATGGCGCCTTTGGCATTGGAATTGAAAGATCGCCTACGTTGGGATTATGAGGCAGCGCATCTTCGTGGGCTACTCCAGGCTCAAACGGAGTGGATTGAATTTGCGTATGGCGGACGCTTTGTTCGTCCGGTATTTGGTGTGGGGATTGAAGGGAAAAGTATCGATAATTTCAATTTGGCAGGGGATTTAAAAGCCGGTGCGCTTGGCCCGATTGAAGTTACCGCCCGTTATGAAAATCAGGCACTGAATGGCAACATTCGCTGGCAAGGGCAATCGGCGAAAGTGTTCCAATCGTTATTCCCACAACAATGGTCATGGATTATTCGCCAAGGCAGTATTCAAGGGGGCAGTGATTTTGTGATTAACGAGGATGGCGTGGCGTTACAGGGCGAATTTAATTTGCGCAATGTTGGGATTACCTTCCCCGAGGGAGAAATTCAAGCGTTGACGATTCGTTTTCCAATAAATTATCAAAAACTTGCCCTACGAACCGCACGCACAAAACCGATTCAGGTCGCGGCAAAAAATATCCGCGTGGGTGCGCTTGCCATACGTGAAGCGGCTTTTGATGTGTTTGGGACTTACCCTAACTCCGCCAAGCAACCACTAACCTTACAAAAAGTGAAGGTTGGCGTGTTTGATGGTTTGCTTAGCGTGCCCAGTTTGAGTTTCCCGCAACGCAAAATAGCCGTGCTGCGTTTTGACAACATTGATTTAGCGCAAGTGATGGAATTGGCGCAATATAACCAAGTGAGCGTTAGCGGACGGGTTAATGCCTCCTTGCCGTTCTGGTTAGGGTATAATGCTTGTTTAATTTGTAATGGACGTCTTGAACAAGCCGGAAAATTGAAGATTAAACTTCACGATAATATGGTGAGTAGTTTGAAAAAAGGCGGTTTAACAGAGCGGATGTTGGTGGATTTATTAAAAGAAATGGAATTGGAAAAATCTCACGCTAACTTGAATTTGACACCTGACGGAAACATGACATTGGGGGCTACGATCACGGGGCTTAATCCTACTAGACGGCCTCACCATCCGATTACTTTGAATTACACCCATCAAGAGAATATGTTTGAGCTCTGGGATATGGTTGACTACGGCTCGCAATTTGAACAAAATTTACAATATCAACTTTATCGACACTTAGAACAATGAAAAAACATCTGAAAAAATCACCGCACTTTTGGAGCTTGCTTGCCGTTTCTCTCCTGCTTTCCGGTTGTAAACCAACCATTCAATTAGAAACCCCTAAAGAGGGCATCACCATTAATATGAATGTGGTGGTGGATCATAATATCAGCGTCAAAATGGATGAAAAAACCAAAGCGGCGACAGAGGCGGCTAAACGCAAGTCTAAATAAGACACCGCAAGGTATCATAAAAAAACGGGGCTTTTTAGCCCCGCTTTTTTTATCTTTACGCCATACCGTCAAGATCGGATTTATGGGTATTCAAACGCGCAAAGTAATCTTTGGTTTCTTCAATAATCACGTTTCGCAACCCAATTAAGGCGATTAAGTTAGGAATCGCCATTAAGCCGTTCACAATGTCCGCTAAAATCCAAATTAAGTTTAGATGAATAAACGAACCGCAGCCGACCAAAATAATAAAGGCTAAACGATAGAGCTTAATGCCTTTGATGCCGACTAAATACACAAAACAGCGTTCACCGTAATAACACCAGCCTAGAATCGTGGTAAAGGCGAAGAACAATAAGCCGATGGTAACAATGGTCGCACCGACAGAGGATCCTAACCCTTGCGAGAAAGCATAGTTTGTCACCGCGGCGCCCGCCATGCCCGGTGCTTGCCATGCGCCGGTAAGCACTAATACGATTCCCGTCATGGTGCAGACGATGATGGTATCAAGGAACGTCCCTGTCATAGAAATTAGCCCTTGGCGCACCGGCTCTTTGGTTTGTGCAGCAGCTGCAGCGATGGGTGCGCTTCCCAAGCCGGATTCATTGGAGAAAATCCCCCGCGCCACACCTGATTGAATCGCTTTCATGACCGTGAAACCCAGCGCACCGCCCAATGTAGCTTCAGGGTTAAAGGCGCTGTGTAAAATCAAGCCAAGTGCGGTCGGAATTTTATCTAAATTTAACACAATGATGATGACAGAGGTCGCCACATAAAATACCGCCATAAACGGCACGATGTAAGAGGAAACCAACGCAATGCGTTTTACTCCACCAAGAATGATGAGTCCAACAAGTAAGGTAATGATAGCGGCAGTGATTTCGATCGGCACGCTGAAGGTGTCGTTCATGGCTTGCGTAATCGCATTCACTTGCGGGAAAGTACCGATGCCGAAAAATGCCACCAATACGCCGAAGATGGCAAACAATTTGGCTAACCAGCCTAAGCCGAGACCGCGTTCGATGTAATACATCGGACCACCTGCCATAAAGCCGTTTTTGTCACGCACGCGATATTTCACCGCCAGTAAACATTCCGCATATTTGGTTGCCATGCCGAGTAATGCGACCAACCACATCCAGAAAATCGCACCCGGCCCCCCAGCTTGCACGGCGGTGGCAACCCCCACGATATTTCCCGTTCCAATGGTAGCGGCAAGGGCGGTGCACAAAGCCGCGAAAGAGGACACATCCCCTTTTTGCTGGAGACCGGAATCTCGCTTGAATAAATAACGCAATGCGCGTGGTAACTGTGTGATTTGAATGAAACCCAGCCGTAGCGTTAAATATAATCCCGTACCGGCTAATAAAATTAGGAGGGGTGGACCCCACACGAATGTGTTGATTGCAGATAAAACGTCTTCTAATGACATTTGAAATTCCTCGTAAATAACCTGATTACAAGGAGGCGAAAAGCATTTTACGGATAGATAAAATAGAAAATAACACAATGAAATTGCGTTATACCAACCGAAATCTTCTGCCCCTGTCCTTTTGCCTGAGCGTTTGAAAAGCCTTGTTTTACGGCTCCTTTGCGCCTTCGGCGTCCGTGAGTGCTTCATGTTGCACACGGATCTCTCCAAGGGTTCGTCCAGTAACAGTCCCTGCCATCGCGCCTGAAAGATTTTACCTCGTCGGCGTGGGGTCAATTCCCCGCTCTCCAGCTACCTTCATCCGAACAATTTATGTTTGCACATAAAGTGCGGTGAATTTTATCAAGATAATGTCAAAATCTCAATCTTACGGGTTATCCCGCTGCCATTTTTTTGCAATATAACTGCAACTTGGCACTAATTTCAGTTGATTTTCTTGAATAAAAGCGACCAACGCTTGATATAACTTATCCGCCACACCTTGTCCGCGCAAGGTTTCGGACACATAAGTATGATTGGCATTAATCGTTTTTTCATCGATAAAATAATAGGTTAGCTCCGCAACGCGTTGTTGTTGATCATCTAAAATAAAAAAGGTGCCTTGCGCGTGATTTTCTTCATGTTGAATTTGCATTAGTGTTTCACCCAATCGCTGTCTTCATTTAATAAACCGTTTTCGGCAAAATCGGCGGTATCACAAGGAATCGCTTTTTCTTCCGCCGCCCATTCGCCCAAATCAATTAACTGGCAACGTTTGCTACAAAAAGGGCGGTAAGGACTTTGTTCTGACCATTCAACCTGTTTATGACAAATCGGGCAAGGCACGCTAAAGGTTTCGTCTGTCATGAAATTTCTCCGCAAGTTGTAAATAATGATGGTGCAAGTCTAACACTTTTTGCTTTAACTGCGGCAGGCTTTCGCTTAAATCTGCATCGTTATTGATGACATCATCGGCGTGTTGTAAGCGTTCCGAGCGGCTGACTTGCGATTGCATGATATTTTTGATTAACGCTAATTGATTGTTATCGCGTTGACTTGCCCGAGTCAGTTGGGTTTGTTCGCTCACATCCACTACCAACACACGTTGGCAAAGTGCAGTCAGTTTATTTTCTATTAATAGAGGCACCATAAAAATGCAATAAGGCGCACGTTGTTGTGCCAGTTGGTTGAGCATTTCGGTGCGAATGGCGGGGTGTAATAATTGATTCAGCCATTGCTTTTCGGTTTCGTGATTAAACACCTTTTCCCGCAAGGCGGCGCGATTGAGTTCGCCGTTTTCTAACAGCATTTCCGAGCCAAAGTGTGCCACGATTTGTTGTAACAAAGGCGAGCCTTTTTCTACTATCTGACGCGCCACGATATCGGCGTCAATCACCGGTACATCAAGTTCGGCGAATAATTTGGCGATGGTGCTTTTGCCGCTACCGATTCCCCCTGTGAGTCCTACCACATAAGTCATGTTGATTTCCTGAAAAGCCTATTGAGAATGTGTAGATCATAAGGCCATGGCTTCAATTAAGCAACCGACAGAGTACGCCGGACAAGGAAAGAAACGGGCCGAAAGGAATGGCGGTTACATGGCGTTTGTTTAGCTTGCCGTAAAGCGCATAAACCAAGCCCGAAAGGCAGGCAAGTAATAAAAAGGCGGGTAATTGGTCATAAGAGAAAAACGTGCCTAATCCCAAGGCGAGCCAGTAATCGCCACGCCCGAAGGCTTCTTGTTTGTAATACCCTTTGGCGCCGTAGTAGATAAGAGAAAAAACGGCGAAAAAAATGACCGCACTTTGCAGGCTTTGTTCTAATGTGAGGGGCGTAATTTGCCAATAGGCAGCGCCTAATCCGAGGGCAAACAGGTTTTGGCATAGAGCGGGCGAAATTAAGCGGTAATACCCATCCACCACCGAGATGGCGAATAATAAACTACAAAAATACGCCCAACAGATCGCCGTGAGAATGTCTTCGTTTAGCCAATCGCAAAGGGCAAATAACAAGGCGAAAAAGAGGCAGTAATAAGGTTGGGAAATATTGCTTTGAATGGGCGTCAATATGGATTTCTCCGGTGCAAAGTGCGGTGGATTTTCAGGGTAAATTTCAATGTAGACGGCATGAATTTCTTGGCTTAAACGAAAAGCAAAGCGATGCACATAGCCATAAATCACGCGCCCAACAAACCAACCTGCCAGTACAAATGCCACGCCTATCATTGTACCAACGCGCCCATATTGAAAATCGGCAAATACATTCCGAGCATAATTAAGCCGATAAGCCCACCGATAATGACCATCAATAGCGGCTCCAGCATTTGTGACAACAGATCGATCTGATAGTCCAATTGTTGTTGATGATCGTTGGCAATAAATTGCAACATTTTAGGGAGCTGACCACTTTGTTCGCCCACCTGTAGCATTTGTTGTGCCGCCAACGGAAAAATCTGGCTACTCACACTGGCGGAGAAGGCATAACCTTGTTGTAGCCAGTGTAAAATGGATTGCACTTCTTCGATTAACAGCCAATCGCCTTGCACGTTTGGCGATCTTTGCCAACTTGGATGTTGTGGTAAAAACGACTGCAAAGCCTGATTCAGCGGCACGCCCGCCTGTAACATTAAAAATAAACTGCGGCTAAATCCCACCAAACGGGAAAGTTGCACGATGCGATTCAGCACCGGCGTGGCATTGATTATTCGGATTTTTTGCCGATTAAACCAAGGGGAGTGTTTCAGGCGGGCGCGAATAAACAGAATAGTCAACGTCATACAAATCAACAGATGCAGCCAATAATCCTGCAAGCCTTGCGACAGTGTGAGTAGCACTTGGGTGAAAGTCGGGAGTGGTGCGCTACTGTTGTCATACATTTCAGCAAATTGTGGCACGATAAACAGCAGTAAAAGTGCGCTTAAAATCAGCGATATGCCAAGTACCAACACTGGATAAAGCAGAATTTTTCGAATCTTGCGTTGCAATGCCAATGCCTGCTGTTTGTGTTGCGCGATTTCATGGCACACGGTGGGTAACTTGCCCGTCATTTCACCGACTCTAATCAATTGGCGATCTTGGTAGGTTAAATAGGTATGTTGTTTTCCTAAGTGTTGTTTTTCTAAGGCTTGGGAAAACGCCAAACCGCTTTCAATATCCTTTAAAAGTTGGCGCAACCAACCGTTTAGCGCAATATTGGTGCAATGTTGTAACAAAATTTGCAGACTATTTTTTAACGGAACCGCCGCTTGTAATAAGGTCGCCAACTGAGAAAGCAACGCACAGACTTCTGCGTTTTTAGGTTTGCTGTTTAATTGCCAATTTTGTTGCAGTTTAATGTGTTGTAAACCGCGTGACATCAGCTGTTGTTGTGCTATCACGGCGCTTTCTGCCACAATCGTGCCTTTCTGCTTTTGTTGTAAACGGTTGATTCCACGCCACTTGAATAATTTCAGTTTACGCATTCGGTTGCCCCAATACCCGTTGTACTTCTGCTAAATCCGTCACTTGCGACTTCACTTTTTCTAATGCGCTGGCATATAAATTCTGAAAATCCAATTGATAACCTGAGGTTTGTGATACATCAGGCTGAAGGAATTGATAAACACCGATTCGACCTTGGTAGCCTTGATGACAATCGCAAAAACGCGTGGCATTTCCACCGCACTTTTGGCATCGTTTACGCACCAAGCGTTGGGCGATCACCAATAATAAACTGCTATCGATTTCGTGTTGTTGAATGCCAAGTTGTTGTAAACGTGAGATAGCCGAGGGGGCATCATTGGTATGTAACGTCGATAACACCAAATGCCCGGTTTGCGCCGCCCGTAAAGCCATGGCAGCACTTTCTTCGTCACGAATTTCACCTAACATAATAATGTCGGGATCTTGACGCAAAAAAGTGCGTAACAACCGACTGAAATCCAAGCCGATTTGAGGATTCACTTGGCTTTGTATAATGCCCGGCAATTGAATTTCAATGGGATCTTCTGCCGTCATAATATGCTTGTCGGGGGTATTGAGCCATTGTAATGCCGTATATAAAGAAATACTTTTACCGCTTCCCGTGGGGCCGGTGACTAAAATCAACCCTTGCGGTTGGCTGAGAGCATGACGAAATGTTTGTTGCTGTTGTTCCGTCATACCCAGTTCGCTAAAAGCCAGTTGTACGGGGCGGTTCTGTTGTAAACGCAAGACGGCTTTTTCGCCCAAATGCGTCGCGAGTGTGGAGAGCCGAAAATCCAAAATATCGGAAAATGTCGTTTTAAACTGAAACCGTCCGTCTTGTGGCAGGCGTGTTTCGCTGATGTCTAATTTGGCCAGTAATTTCAGACGGGAAATCAGTCGATTGGCGAGTGCCTGCGCAATGGTGTTTTGCACTTGCAATACGCCGTCAATACGAAAACGGACTTGTAAAAAATCCGCTTGCGGTTCTAAATGAATATCGGAGGCTTTTTTGGTGGTGGCGTTTTCAAAAATTTGGTTAAGCAACTGAATCGTCGGCTCATCAGAGGATTGTTCTTGTTGCTCCTGAGGTGTGACGGAATAAAAGAGCGGTTGATTTTCATCGAGTTTTTCTTGATGTGGCGCCAAATCTTGCAGTGCTTTTTTTAAGATGGCAGGTTCAATGAGTACCGGCTCGATATTTTTCCCGGTTAAAAAGGAAAACGCTTCACAAGCGGCAAGGTTGGCTAAGGAATCCAACCCGAGCCATAATTTTTGTGGTTCTTCTTTTAACGGCAACGCCAAATAACGTAAAAGAACGCTTTGCTGCTGTTGGTTTTGTTGCCATAACTCGGGCGTAATCGTAAAGAGATCACCTTGTTGGCTACGGATCGTATAGGAAGATTCCACCAAATGCTGCATCAAGCCACCGCTCCGTGATTATGAACAAAAACCTGCCGGGAAGATGTCGGCGTTAGTGCCGCAAGAGGCCGTCCATGTAACGCCATTTGAGGTGCCGCCGGATGCCGTTAGGGTATAAGTAACATTGTCTAATGTGCTTTTTCCGACCACCGTGATGGCACCGTTTTTAACCGCCGTGGATTTGACATATTTTTGACTGGCATTTGTGATGTCGGGTTGAATGCCATTTTGCCCACCACTACAGCCTTCTGTTTTGCCGGTGTTATAAATGCACAACTCCACTTCAGCTCGAAGCGGCGCAGAGGCTTGCAATAGTTCGGAAACTGCCGCTTTTTTGGTGTAGTTTTGATAAGATGGAATGGCGATAGTGGCTAAAATTGCCACGATTGCAATAACGATCATTAATTCAATTAATGTAAATCCTTTTTTAACGGATTTCATAGAGAGAAATGCGGACTGACTTTTCATAAAACCTACCTTTGTAAAATAAAACTTGGGATTATTTTGTTTTGGTATTTTGTGATAAAGGAAGAAACACAGCGAAAGTTGACCGCACTTTTGTGGGATCCTGATCGCAGAAATAAGATTCGTATGACAGAAAAAACACTCAAAATTGATAACGGCTGGTTGACCAATACGCGCAAAGTAATATCCCCCCATTTTGATCTGCGTCCTGATCCGCAAGATATTTCTTTATTGATTATTCATTACATCAGCCTTCCGCCGGAGCAGTTTGGCGGCAGTGACATTGATGATTTTTTTCAAGGAAAATTGGATCCCCATCGTCATCCTTATTTTGCCGAGATCAGCGCACTTCGGGTGTCGGCACATTGTTTGATTAATCGGGCAGGCGAGATAACCCAGTATGTGAATTTTAATGATCGCGCTTGGCATGCAGGCGTTTCCTGTTTTGAGGGACGGGAAAAATGCAATGATTTTGCCATCGGGATTGAATTGGAAGGAAGCAATGAGCAACCGTTTACCACGCAACAATACGCGTCTTTACAACGTTTAACACTGGAGATTATGCAGGCTTATCCGTTAATTACCAAAGAACGTATTGTCGGACATTGTGATGTCTCGCCGGGGAGAAAAATCGATCCGGGACAATATTTTGATTGGACAAGATATTTACAGGCGCTTTAGTCTTACACAAGATTAGTATTGAACAATAAATAGACAGCAAAAAATGGCATTGATGTGGTATTTGTGAATAGAGGTTGGTTTGTTGTTAATTTATTGATAAATAAAGATAAATTTAAAAATTTTTAAAGCGTAACTTCGGTTTTGAAATGTTATTTTGAGTTATTCCTTGGTGAAAACACAATTTTATCCACAGAAATACTGAATAACTCACAGGCGGCTGAATCACTGGTTGAACTTGGTGAAAATATGGGTGAACAGGGGAATTTTTTCGGTAGCATTGATGAAAAAAGCAATGTGAATAGCGTCATGAGCGCCTCATCCCATTGGATGCTAAAAATTTAATTCACAGCGACTATGACTAGGAAAAATCTGAGATCAGCAAAATTTAAAAGCAGATTGTTTCCTGTTTTCACCAAGTTATCCACAAGGTTATTCAAGATGTAAAGCGGAATGTCGAACCGAGGTGAAAAAATCAAGGAATTTTTGACCGCACTTTATAACTTTTGAATCTATGGCATAGCCTTTATTTCTTTTTTAATGCTTGCACTCTCCTGTAGTATGTCAAAGGTGACATTATGTGATTTATGTAAGGAGTTTATTATGTCAGCATTTCCTATTCATACGATTGAAAGCGCGCCGGAAGCCGCGAAAGAGGCGTTAAAAGCCGTACAAAATGCCAATGGCTTCATTCCGAATTTAATTGGCGTGTTAGCCAATGCACCGACGGCATTAGAAACCTATCGCACAGTGGGCGCGATTAATGGTCGTAATAGTTTAACGGCGGCAGAACGTGAAGTGGTTCAAATTACGGCGGCGGTGGTGAATGGTTGTGGCTTTTGCGTTGCTGGGCACACTAAAATTGCGTTGAAAGTGTTGAAACTTGAAGAAACACTGGTGAATCAAATTCGCGCCACAGCACGCATTGAACAAGATGATAAGCTTGATGCACTGGCGCGCTTTACCTTGGCGGTGATTTTACAAAAAGCAAAACTCACAGCCGCGCAACAACAAGCATTTTATGCAGCAGGTTATACCCAAGAAAATGCCATTGATGTCGTGTTAGGGGTAAGTCTGGCAACATTGTGTAACTATGTGAATAACCTTGCGGATACGCCAATTAATCCGGAATTACAAGCCTTTGCGTAATTTTCTCCCTGCTAATGTGAGGGCAATCGGATGATTTGCCGTTAACATTCGGTTTATTTTTATTTAAAGACTAAGCACTGTACTGCATTGTGCTTAGTCTTTTTTATTTTGTTTTCTCAGGCACTGAAATGAAATTGAAGCTATAATAGCGGTGAAAATAAACAAGGAATTTTTATGCGTTTAGATAAATTTTTAGCGGAAACAACCGGTTTAACCCGTTCACAGGCAGCAAAAGTATTACGTCAAAGTGCGGTCACCGTTAACGGTAAAATTGAAAAGAGCGGGGCGGTGAAAGTGAGCCCTGATGATGAAGTTTGTTATGATGGTGAGCGCTTGACGTGGGTAGAAAATGGGCAATACATTATGTTGCACAAACCGCAAGGTTACATTTGCTCCCATGAAGATGGCGATTATCCGACCATTTATCAATTTTTTGATTATCCGTTATCTGCCCGTTTGCACAGTGCCGGGCGGTTGGATGTGGATACCACAGGCTTGGTGTTGCTGACGGATGACGGTCAGTGGTCGCACCGAATTACTTCACCCAAATTTCATTGTGAGAAGACGTACTTGGTCACCTTGGCCGATCCTGTTGAAGCGAATTATGTGCAGGCTTGTGCTGACGGCATTTTGTTGCGTGGCGAGAAAGAACTGACCAAACCTGCTACACTCGAAATTTTAGATGATTACAACGTGAATTTAACCCTGAGCGAAGGGCGTTATCATCAAGTTAAACGGATGTTTGCCGCGTTGGGTAATAAAGTTGTTGCATTACATCGTTGGAAGATTGGTAATGTGGTGTTAGATGAACATTTGGCAGAAGGCGAATTTCGTTCTTTAACAGAGGAAGAAATCGCATACTTAGGCGGAGAATCCTAGTTTGAGCTCAAATAAAACAGTCAAAACGAATTTTATTTTTGTGGTGGCGTTGGGTATTTTGTCCATGTTGCCGCCATTGGGTGTGGATATGTACCTGCCGGCGTTTTTGAATATTGCGCAGGATTTACAGGTCACAAACGATCAGGTGCAACATACGCTAACCGCGTTTGCTTATGGTTTGGCGCTGGGGCAATTATTCTGGGGGCCGTTCGGTGACAGTTTCGGACGCAAGCCGATTATTTTGCTAGGCGTAACGGTTTCTGCGATAGCGGCATTGATTTTAACGCAAATCCATTCTATCGGAAATTTCACCGCACTTCGTTTTGTTCAGGGCTTTTTTGGTGCGGCGCCGGTGGTATTGGTGGGCGCATTGTTGCGTGATTTGTTTGACAAGAATGCACTTTCCAAAATGATGTCGACAATTACGCTGGTGTTTATGATTGCGCCGTTGATCGCACCGGTTGTCGGCGGTTATATTGTCTATTTTTTCCATTGGCACGCCATTTTTTATGTGACTGCTTTCATGGGACTATTGAGTATTTTGCTGGTCTTTTTTGTGGTGCCGGAAACGCATCATAAAGAAAATCGGATTCCGTTACGCTTGAATATTATTGCCCGTAATTTTATGGCGTTATGGAAACAAAAACCGGTGTTGGGTTATATGTTCTCAACGTCCTTTGCCTTTGCCGGCTTATTTGCGTTTTTAACGGCAGGATCGATTGTGTATATCGGGATTTATGGCATCAAACCTGAAAATTTTGGTTATTTCTTTATGTTGAACATTGGCGTGATGACCTTTAGTTCATTCTTAAATGGGCGTTTAGTGGCTAAATGGGGGGCGGAGACCATGTTCCGCTTGGGGCTTGGGATACAAGGTTTGGCGGGCATCTGGTTGTTGCTTGTGGCGTTATTAGATTTGGGTTTTTGGTCAATGGCGCTGGGCGTAGCCGTGTTTGTGGGACAAAATCCATTGATTTCCTCTAATGCGATGGCCTCTATTTTAGAAAAATTCCCCAATTCGGCAGGATCGGCGAATTCTATGGTCGGGAGCGTACGGTTTGGCATTGGCGCCTGCATGGGATCTTTGGTGTCTTTATTGCCGACCAATTCGGCGGCGCCAATGTTATTCGCCATGGTGCTTTGTTCTGTGATTGCGGTCGTTTGCTACGTGACGTTAACGGTTAAACATCGGGAATAACCCACGAATTAACTCAGTTATATCAAGGGTTTCGCACATTATGAGAGGTATTCGTATTTGTAACAAAGAACGAAATTTGTTCTAAGTCAAAAAGTGGTTAAACTACCTCTAAATGGTTATGTGATTTAACCTGCGATTTTATTTCCTTATGATAGAATGCCCCGCAAAAATAAGTCTGTGAAACAATCTGTTATGGTCAATCAATTAATTCTTGAGAATCTCGCTTGCCAACGGGGAGATAAAGTCCTTTTTCATCGCGTGAATTTACACATTCAGGCAGGTGATTTTGTGCAAATTGAAGGGCACAACGGTATTGGGAAAACCAGTTTGTTACGCATTATTGCCGGGCTTGCCTCTCCTCTAGAAGGCGAAGTGCGGTGGAATTCTGACGCAATTGCTAAACAGCGCGAAGCTTTTCATTCTGATTTGTTGTATTTAGGACATCAGAGTGGCATTAAACCGGAATTGAATGCGTGGGAGAATTTGCGTTTTTATCAACAAATTACCTCTTGTCGCCAAGGTGATGAAATACTGTGGGATGTGTTGCAAACAGTGGGACTACTGGGGCGTGAAGACATTCCCGCGGCACAGCTTTCAGCCGGGCAGCAAAAACGCATTGCGTTGGCGCGTTTGTGGTTATCAGAAGCACCGTTATGGATTTTAGATGAGCCATTTAATGCGATCGATAAAAAAGGCGTGGCGGTGTTGACCGCACTTTTTGAACAACACGCGCAAAATGGCGGTATCGTGATCTTAACCAGTCATCAGGAAGTGCCGAGTGCGCATTTGAAAAAAATCAATTTAGAACAGTTTAAGTGTACAGAGTAACGGCATGATCTTTTGGCATATTATTAAACGCGAATTACAAATTGCCATGCGCAAACAGGCGGAGATTCTTAATCCGTTGTGGTTTTTCCTGATTGTAATTACGTTGTTCCCTTTGGTGATCGGACCGGATCCGGAATTATTGTCACGCATCGCACCGGGCGTGGCATGGGTGGCGGCGTTGTTATCCGCTTTGTTGTCCTTTGAACGCCTCTTTCGTGACGATTATATCGACGGTTCTTTAGAGCAGTTAATGCTCACCTCGCAACCCTTAGTTTTAACCGCACTTGCTAAAGTCTTGGCACATTGGTTATTGACAGGGTTGCCGCTGATTTTGTTGTCACCTATCGCCGCATTATTGTTGTCATTGGAAATACCAATTTGGTGGGCGTTGGTGCTGACATTATTATTAGGCACACCGGTATTGAGTTGTCTTGGTGCTATTGGTGTCGCGTTAACAGTCGGTTTGCGTAAAGGCGGTGTGTTACTCAGTTTGTTGGTTGTACCGCTATTTATTCCTGTGCTTATTTTTTCTGCTTCCGTGTTGGATGCCGCAGGATTGAGCCTGCCTTATAACGGACAATTAGCTATTTTAGGTGCCATTTTAGCCGGCGTGATGACATTATCGCCATTCGCTATCGCTGCGGCATTACGCATCAGTTTGGATCAATAGGGGATTATTTATGTGGAAATGGTTACATCCTTATGCAAAACCGGAAACACAATATCATTTATGTGGCAAATTTAGCCCTTTCTTCGCAATTTTAACCGCACTGTTATTAACGGTTGGCATTGTTTGGGGGGTTGCATTTGCGCCGGCGGATTATCAACAAGGCAATAGCTTCCGTATTATGTACGTGCATGTACCGATGGCTATTTGGTCTATGGGCGTTTATGGCTCTATGGCGGTGGCGGCATTAGTGGCATTAGTATGGCAGATTAAACAAGCGCAGTTAGCCATGATTGCGATGGCACCGATTGGCGCATTATTTACCCTTTTAGCCTTGATTACCGGTGCGATCTGGGGAAAACCCATGTGGGGAACTTGGTGGGTGTGGGATGCGCGCTTAACTGCCGAATTGATTTTATTTTTCTTATACTTAGGCGTATTGGCGATTTATTCTGCTTTTCAAGATCGCAATGTGGGGGCAAAAGCAGCGAGCGTGTTATGTGTCGTGGGTGTCGTGAATTTGCCAATTATCCATTTCTCGGTGGAATGGTGGAATACCCTGCATCAAGGCGCAAGTATTACGAAATTGGAACGTCCGTCCATTGCGACACCGATGTTGATTCCGTTGATTTTATGTATCTTTGGTTTTCTAACGTTATCTATTTGGCTAACTTTAGTGCGTTATCGTACGGAGCTGTTAAAAGAGGATAGCAAACGTCCTTGGGTTAAGGCATTGGCAGAAAAGAGTTAATTTATTGGGGGGAAAGAGTATGTTCTTTCAAAGTTGGAGTGATTTACTTAACATGGGCGGCTACGGCTTTTATGTGTGGCTGTCTTATGGATTGAGTGTATTGCTGATTATGGCATTAGTGATTCAAAGCCTAATGGGGAAAAGTGCGGTGTTAAAATCCGTTAAATATGAACAACAACGTGAAGCACGCTTACAAAAAATACAGCAAAAAGGAGAAACGTTATGAATCCAAGACGTAAATCCCGTTTGTCTATTCTTATTTTAGTGTTAGCAGGCGTGGCGGTTGCAACAACATTAGTGTTATATGCCTTGCGCCAAAATATCGACCTATTCTATACACCGTCAGAAGTGATTTACGGTAAAAATGAGGATGCCGATTTAAAACCGGAAGTAGGGCAGCGTATTCGTGTCGGTGGCATGGTGGTGGCCGGTACGGTAGAACGTGATCCGAAAAGTTTAAAAGTGCGGTTTGATTTAAATGATATTGGCCCATCTATCAGTGTTGAATACGAAGGAATTCTTCCCGATTTATTCCGTGAAGGGCAGGGCATTGTGGCGCAAGGTATCTTAAAAGAACCAACCTTATTGGTTGCCAGCGAAGTATTAGCGAAACATGATGAAAACTATGTGCCGCCGGATTTGGAAAAACAAATGCAAAAAGTCCATAAACCTATGGGGATTTCTGATCTGAAAGGCGAGAGTGAACGTGATCGTCAAGCGAAAGGACAAGAAGGTCGGTAATGATTGCAGAATTAGGAAATTATGCGCTTGCGTTGAGTTTAGCCATCGCGGTGTTGTTAGCGATTTTTCCGTTATGGGGCGCCGAAAAAGGCAATGTGCAGTTTATGGCATTGGCTCGTCCGATGACGTACGGTTTATTTCTCATCTTAAGCGTGTCTTTTGGCGCGCTATTTTATGTATTCGCCATCAATGATTTCAGCGTGCAATATGTCGTTAACAACTCGAATACGACATTGCCGATCTATTACCGTTTATCCGCGGTCTGGGGATCGCATGAAGGTTCCTTGCTGTTGTGGATTTGGTTGTTATCTTTGTGGAGTGCAGCGGTTGCCTTGTTTAGTAAACGTTTACCGCAAGAGGCCGTTGCCCGTGTACTGGGCATCATGGGGATTATCAGTATAGGCTTCCTGCTTTTTGTATTGTTTACCTCCAATCCGTTTACCCGTACATTCCCTGACTTTCCGGTGGACGGCAAAGAGTTAAATCCATTATTGCAAGATATCGGTTTAATTTTCCACCCACCATTATTATACATGGGCTATGTTGGGTTTTCTGTGGCGTTTGCTTTCTCCATCGCCTCTTTAATGACCGGTAAATTAGATACGGCATGGGCACGGTGGTCTCGTCCTTGGACGATGGCAGCTTGGGTGTTCTTAACACTTGGTATCGTGCTTGGTTCTTGGTGGGCGTATTACGAATTAGGCTGGGGCGGCTGGTGGTTCTGGGATCCGGTAGAAAATGCCTCTTTCATGCCGTGGTTAGCGGGTACAGCACTCTTGCATTCTTTGGCGGTTACGGAAAAACGTGGATCCTTTAAAGCATGGACGGTATTGCTGGCGATTTTAGCCTTTTCCTTATGTTTGCTTGGCACGTTCTTGGTGCGTTCCGGTATTTTGGTCTCTGTTCACGCCTTTGCCTCTGATCCGACGCGTGGATTATATGTATTGGCCTATTTAATCGTGGTGATTGGTGGCTCACTGACCTTATATGCTTACAAGGGAAGTCAAATTCGTTCACGTGACAATGCAGAGCGTTACTCCCGTGAAAGCTTGTTGTTGTTAAATAATATTTTATTAATGACCGCACTTTGTGTCGTGTTGTTGGGCACTTTGTTGCCACTTGTCCACAAACAATTAGGCTTAGGGTCAATTTCTATTGGTGCGCCGTTCTTTGATCAAATGTTCCTGATTATTATGACGCCATTTGCCTTGCTACTCGGCATTGGGCCTTTGGTGAAATGGCGCCGCGATCAATTCGCCGCCATTCGCACGCCGGTGATTGCCAGTGTGATTATCATGCTTATTGCCGGGTTTGCCTTGCCGTATTTATTACAAGATAAACTTACGGTCAGCGCGGTGCTCGGTACCATGATGACAGTCATTATCGTGCTGTTAAGCCTATATGAAATGCATCAACGGGCAACCTATCGTGATACTTTCTGGCGTGGTATTACCAAGTTATCTCGCTCGCACTGGGGCATGATTTTGGCACACTTGGGTGTCGCCATGACGGTTTGGGGGATTGCGTTTAGCCAAAATTACAGCATTGAACGTGATGTTCGTATGAATGTCGGTGATACGGTACAGATCGCCGGTTACGATTTCACGTTTAAAGGGATCAGCGATGCCAATGGCCCAAACTATGTGGGCGGAAAAGCACAAATTGATATTAGCCGTGATGGAAAACACGAAACCACACTTTATGCGGAAAAACGGCTTTATACGGTCAGTAAAATGCCGATGACCGAAGCGGCGATCGATTGGGGCTTTAGTCGCGATTTATATGCTGCGTTAGGTGAAAAATTAGACAATAATGCTTGGGCGCTACGTTTATATTACAAACCGTTTATTCGCTGGATTTGGCTCGGCGGATTGTTTATGGCGCTGGGTGGCGTATTGTGTATGTTCGATCGTCGCTATCGGTTTAGTCAGATTTTAGCCAAAGACAATGTGCAATAAATCTGAATTAAAATAGTAGAGTATTGTTAATGAATAAGAAATTATATTTACCTTTAATTATTTTTCTTGCTTTGGTGGCGGCGTTTTTGGTGCAACTGCAACGCAATGCACAAGGGGATGATCCGAAAGCCTTAGAGTCAGCGTTAGTCGGGAAACCGGTGCCGGCAAAAACCTTGCAGGATTTATTGGCCACAGATAAAAGCTATGATGAATCACTGTTCAAACAAGGCAAACCGCTTTTGTTAAATGTGTGGGCAACGTGGTGTCCGACCTGTTATGCAGAGCATCAGTACTTGAATCAGCTCGCAAAACAGGGGGTGCCGATTATCGGTCTCGATTATAAAGACAGCAGTGCGAAAGCAGTAAAATGGCTCAATGATTTAGGCAATCCGTATCAAGTGGTATTGAAAGATGAAAAAGGATCTTTCGCCTTAGATCTCGGCGTGTACGGCGCACCGGAAACCTTCATTGTGGATGGCAATGGCGTGATTCATTATCGCTATGCCGGTGATGTGAATGAAAAAGTTTGGCAGGAAACGTTACTGCCGATTTATCAAAAATTAGGCGGAGGGAAGGAGTGATGAGAAAAACACTTTTATTTTCTACCGCACTTTTCTTTAGCGTGACGGCATTTGGTGCCATTGATGCACTGAATTTCAGTTCGTCACAGCAAGAAGATGACTATCATTCTTTAACCCAAGAATTGCGTTGTCCACAATGTCAAAATAATAACATTGCCGATTCTAATGCGACTATTGCAGTTGATATGCGTGGTAAAGTTTTTGAGTTGTTACAAGAAGGCAAATCCAGAGAAGAGGTGGTGAAGTACATGGTGGATCGCTACGGTAATTTTGTGACTTATGATCCGCCACTTACGCCGGCAACCGTGGTTCTTTGGGGAGCGCCGATTGTCTTAATTTTGTTTGGCGTATTGTTTGTTTTTCGTCGTAAACAGTCACAAACGCTTTCCGTGGCAACAAAATGCGAGACTGCCACGACAACCGCTTTAAGTGAAGAGGAGCAACAGCGTTTAAATGAGCTATTAAACAAGGAGAATAACAAATGACGTTATGGTTAAGCATTTTTGCACTAACGCTGATCGCTGCCTTGGTTTGTTTCTTTCCACTCTTGAAAAAAAGCGTACAAAAACCATCAGTACAACGTGATACGTTAAATAAAGCCTTTTATTTTGAACGTTTAAAAGAAATTGAACGTGATGAAAAACAAGGGCTATTGGAAAATACCGAACAGCTTAAAGTGGAATTGCAACAAGCTTTATTAGAAGATATTCCGCAACACGTCTCTAATAAACTAGAGGAGGGTAAAAATTACGGTAAATTGTGGTTTATTTCCGGTGTCTTAGCCTTGGGTATTATTGCGGTTTCCGCCTATTTCTCGGTGGGGGCTTGGCAAACAGAAATTATGTTAGAGAAATCTGTTGAAAAGTTACCGCACTTTTTTGAACGAATGAAAACGGAAGAAACGAACCCATTAAGTGAAAGTGAAATGCAACAGTTTGCCACGGCATTACGTTTGGATTTACAAAAAGATCCGATGAATGCAAAAAACTGGTGGCTACTCGGACAAATTGGTTTGAATTTGGATAAGCCGCAAATGTCTTTAGATAGTTTTGCACGTGCCAATAAATTAGATCCGAAAAATAATTTATATAAGCTGGCTTATGCACGTATTTTAATGTTCTCTGAAGATCCGACAGATAAATTAAAAGGAAACAATTTACTGCGTGAAGTGATTCGTGAAGATCATACGAACATCGATGCGTTAAGTTTATTGGCGTTCAGTTATTTTGAAACGGAAGATTATAAAATGGCGATTGTGACTTGGGCGATGATGTTAAAATTGTTGCCAAAAGACGATCAGCGTGTTTCCATTATTGAACGCAGCATTCGTTCTGCGCGTGATGCGCTAGATGCGCAAGAGCAGGAAAAACATCAACAAATGATGCCGGCACAAACGCCGACAGAAACACCAAAAAATTGAGGTAATATGATGAAAAACGTGATTTTAATCGTAGGTGCAAGTGTGCTTTTAGCTGCTTGTTCTTCTTCCTCTTCTCAAGGGAATGCGCCTTTGGATACACAAGCGGTTGCCGATTACCAAGCAAAGGTTTACAGCGGTAATACCGTTCCTGCGCAATATAAAGTGAAGGCGGAAAAACCGGCAGAGAATGTTTTAAATGCCAGTGATAACGCACCAAAACAGGTGATTTATCGCGAGCGCCACCCATCGATTATGGTGATGCCGTCAGTGGGGTATTATCACGGTTGGTAGCTTCAACATAAAACGCGGTTATTTTTCACCGCACTTGCTTTAAAGAAGAGCGAAGTTTCTTGGAGGAGCTTCGCTTTTTTTAGGCGTCAATCTCTCTCTAATTGGTCTCGGTAAAGAGGCGCTCACCGTATTTTCATCCATCACTCTTAAGTGGTAAAAGCCACAAAATAATCAGTTGAATTTAAAAAATTGATCAAAAACAAGAAAATGCTAAATATCCATAGAAAAAATATGTGCATTTGGTTATGTTAGCGACGATTTAAAGTCTTTATGTCTTCTATCATATTGTTATTAATGATAAAAATTCTCATTACTAACAAATGATAATAGATATTTTATCACCTTCTATTAACGCTAATGGAAGCCATATTTATAACCTTATTGGAGTGATTATCGTGAACGCATTGAGAAAAAGCTTACTCGTAGCAGCTTCTTTTGCAGCTTTCGGCGTATGTAATTCGGCGATGGCGGAATTAGTGTACAAACCGGTTGAGCAACCTGTCGAAGCACCTAACCCAAATCTAAAAATTGAAGCAGTAAATGAAAAATTTGCTGAGAAATATCCTAGCCAATTCAATTCGTGGAAAGCGACTGAAAAAGGTGACAAAATTATCTACGCCGACGAACAAGATCCTCGTTTAATCGTGTTATGGGGCGGCTATTCTTTTGCAAAAGAATATAACGCACCTCGTGGTCACGTTTATGCAGTAGAAGATGTACGTAATATTTTACGTACTGGTGCGCCCAAAAATGCAAATGATGGCCCACAACCAATGGCATGTTGGACTTGTAAAGGTCCAGACGTTCCTCGTTTAATTGCAGAATGGGGTGAAGATGGTTACTTTGGTGCCAAATGGGCTAAAGGTGGACCAGAAATTGTCAACTCGATCGGTTGTGCTGACTGTCACGATACGACCTCTAAAGACTTTGCTGAAGGCAAACCTGCATTACGTATTGCTCGTCCACACGTTCTTCGTGCATTAGATCACTTAAATAATGCACTTCAAGCAAAAGCAAAAGCTGAAGGTAAAGAACAAGCTAACTTAAGCTTTAACACAGCTGCTCGCACTGAAAAACGTGCTGAAATCTGTGCAAACTGTCACGTTGAATACTACTTCGCGGGCGACTTAAAACAAGTCACCTTCCCGTGGAACAATGGTCAAACTGTTGATGACATCGAAAAATACTACGATGATATCGGCTTCAGTGACTGGACTCACTCTCTTTCTAAAGCACCAATGTTAAAAGCTCAACACCCTGACTTTGAAATTTGGTCTTTAGGTATGCACGGTAAAAACGGCGTAACTTGTATCGACTGTCATATGCCTAAAGTACAGGGTAAAGACGGTAAAGTTTACACCGATCACCAAATCCAAAATCCATTTGATGCCTTTGATACCACTTGTGCGAACTGCCACGATCAAAGCAAAGAGAAGTTAAAAGATATTGTTGCCTCTCGTAAGAAAGAAGTGAAAGACATCATGGGTCGTTTAGAAGATCAAGTTGTTCGTGCCCACTTTGAAGCGAAAGCCGCATGGGATGCCGGCGCAACAAAAGAAGAAATGGAACCGGCTTTAATGGATATTCGTCATGCGCAATGGCGTTGGGACTACGCTGCAGCAAGCCATGGTGGTCACATGCACGCACCTGATGTTATGCTTCGTGTGTTAGGCTCTGGTCTTGATAGAGCTGCAGATGCGCGCGCTAAACTTGCCGCTATCTTAACTAAACATGGCGTGAAAACTCCGGTTGAAGTACCAGATATTTCTACAGCTGATAAAGCATGGAAAGTTATGGGTATTGATATTGAGAAAGAGCGTAAAGCGAAAAAAGAATTCTTAGAAACTGTTGTACCTCAATGGGTCAAAGAAGCTAAAGCCAATGGCAAATTAGCTGAAGATTCCGCAACAAAACAATAGAAAAACGTACCGCACTTTTGTGCACTTTATAAAAGTGCGGTCATTTTCAAAAACAAATTTGAGGTAATCAGAATGAATTTAACGTCTCTACTCCGCAAACCGGCAAAAGCCCTTGCATTGCTTGCAGTATTGGTCGCCGCACCGATGCTCGCACAAGCAGAAGGTCAGCCGTCTGCAGCGGACAAGTTTACTTACGAACCGCAATTGGATAATCAACGCGATCCAAACCAATATTGTGCTAAATGCCATAAATTTGACAAAGTCGATAAAAATCAAACCTTGGATCAATCCGGTGGTGAATTACACTTCGGTAAGTTTCATGGTGCACACTTAAATCAGAAAAATCCGAATAACGGTAAACCAATTAATTGTGTCAACTGTCATGGCAATATTTCTGAAGATCACCGTCGTGGTGCAAAAGACGTGATGCGTTTTGACGGCGATATTTTCGGTGAGAAAAAACCGATGTATAGCGCACAAGAACAAAACCAAGTCTGTTTCTCTTGTCACCAACCGGATAAACTTCGTGAAAAACTTTGGGCGCATGATGTTCATGCAATGAAATTGCCTTGTGCAAGTTGTCACACATTACACCCGAAAGATGATGCGATGAAAGGTATTCAACCAAAAAATCGTGTGAAACTTTGTGTGGATTGCCACGGTGAACAACAAAAACGTAAAGCGCAAAAAGAACAAACTCAATCAACCGAACAAAAGGATAAACAATGACAACTTGCTCACGCCGAAACTTTGTTTCCGGCATGGGGGCGTTGATCCTTATGACGGGAACATCAGTGACCTCTTTAGCGAAAGAGGAAAAGGCGGATAAACCGAAACGCTACGCGATGGTGCACGATGAAACCGCGTGCATTGGCTGTACTGCGTGTATGGATGCTTGTCGTGAAACTAACCATGTGCCTGAAGGCGTTTCACGTTTGGAAATCCTACGTAGCGAACCTTATGGGGAATTCCCGAATCAAGAGTACGAGTTTTTCCGTCAATCTTGCCAACATTGTACGAATGCACCTTGTGTGGCAGTTTGTCCAACCGGGGCATCATTCATCGATCCTGAAACCGGTATCGTGGATGTGAATAAAGATCTTTGCGTCGGTTGCCAATATTGCATTGCCGTCTGTCCATATCGCGTACGTTTCATTCATCCGGTACACCGTACTGCAGATAAATGTAACTTCTGTCGCGATACAAACTTAGCTGCTGGAAAACAACCGGCTTGTGTTGAAGCTTGTCCAACCAAAGCATTAACCTTTGGTGATATGAATGATCCGACAAGCGCAGTGGCACGCAAGGTGAAACAAAGTCCTGTTTACCGCACGAAAGTGGAATTAGGTACACAACCGAATCTTTACCATATTCCATTCCAACACGGAGAACCAAGAAGATGACATTAGATTATCCTGTTCCGTTTCACACACCTAATTTGGTGTGGGATTCAACAATCGCTATCTACTTGTTCTTACTTGGTATTTCTTCCGGTGCGGTACAATTAGCGATTGCGTATAAACGTAGTAACAAACTTGAAAATCCAAACAAAAACTGGATTATTCGTGCCGCTGCCGTATTGGGTAGTGTGCCGACATTAATCGGTTTAACCTTGTTGATTTTCCACTTGGCGCGTCCTTGGACATTCTGGAAATTGATGTTTAACTATCAATTTAATTCCGTGATGTCTATGGGGGTTATGTTATTCCAAGTGTATATGCTGTTTTTGGTTTGTTGGTGTGTCGTTATCTTCAAAGAAGATATTATGGCATTGATCCAACGTTTTATGCCAAAACTCCGTTTTATCGGTAACATTATCAATGTATTAGAACGCGTAACCTCCCCTGTTGAAGTCATTCTCTTCATCTTAGCCGCAGTGCTAGGGGCTTATACCGGTTTCTTACTTTCTGCATTGATTAGCTATCCGATGTTAAATAACCCTGTTCTACCAGCGTTATTCTTGGCTTCTGGTACCTCTTCCGGTATCGCTGCGACCTTCTTATTTATCCTGATTGCTGGTAAATTAAAAGGCGATTCCCACGAATCACACTTCATTCATAAATTTGAAGTGCCGATTATGGTAACCGAGCTCGGTCTATTAATCTGTTTCTTCGTGGGACTCTACTTCGGTGGCGGACAAAAAGTGGTGGCGTTACATAATGCGTTATCCGGCTTCTGGGGCGCAGTCTTCTGGATTGGGGTATTCTTTATCGGTATCTTAATTCCGTTGATTGCCAATATGTTTGTTAGCGATCGTTTAAAATTCAACAAGAATTTTATCATCCTTGTGTCGATTTTCGACTTGATTGGGGTGTTATGCTTGCGTTACTTTATTCTGTACGCAGGACAGCTTACAACCGCATGATAAGGTTTTTGTTTGTATCAAAAGGCGTAGTAAAATACGCCTTTTTGTTTGGCGTTATTTTCTTTGGCAAAGAAAATAAAAAAAGAAAGGCGACTCAAAGAAGAAAATCTGATCTATTTTTTCTACGAGTAAAGTGCGGTTAAAATTTTAAACGTTTTTATCTAACTTTCCCCTCTTTAGCAAAGAGGGGAAGGGGAGATTTGGCAGAAGTGATTTCAACCTTATGAGTTGTTCAATATCGTCAATATCTCCTCTTAACCTCTTCTTTCTTAAAGAGACGGTATAAAATGCAGGCAAAACGAAGTGATCATCCACAAAACCAACATGACAATCTAAAACACGAGATTATTTTATGATCCCCGAACTAGGCTTTCTTTCTCTTCTTCTTGCTACGATGAGCGCGTTGTTGCTCGCCGTTGTTCCACAACTTGGGCTTTGGCTACGTAAGCCGGCACTGACCCAATTAGCTTGGGGATTAAGCTATTGCTTTGGCTTATTTACGTTAGCCTCAATTTCTATTTTGGCGTATTCCTTTGCGGTGGATGATTTTACATTGGAATATGTCGCCGCCCATTCGAATTCTCAATTGCCGACGTTCTTTAAAATTGCGGCGACTTGGGGTGGGCATGAAGGATCCATGTTGTTCTGGCTATTTTCACTTTCCGTTTGGGTTGTGCTGTTTGCATTATTTAATCGAAAAAATGACCGCACTTTTGTGGCACAGAGCCTGGTGATTTTAGGCTTAATTTGTTTTAGCTTTGCGGTTTTTATCGTTTTCTTTTCTAATCCGTATGGACGCGTATTCCCCGCACCGTTGGAAGGACGAGATCTGAATCCGATGTTGCAGGATGTGGGGCTGATTTTTCATCCGCCGTTGTTGTATCTCGGCTATGTTGGCTTTGCGGTGAATTTTGCCCTAAGTGTTAGCGCATTGTTGCATCAACATTTAGAAAGCCAAATTGCCCGCGTGATGCGGGTTTGGGTATTGGTCTCTTGGTTATTTTTAACCTTAGGCATTGTGCTAGGGGCATGGTGGGCATATTACGAGCTCGGCTGGGGCGGCTGGTGGTTCTGGGACCCGGTAGAAAACGCTTCGTTGATGCCTTGGTTATTAGGTTTGGCACTGTTACATAGTTTAATTGTCAGTGAAAAACGGGGCATTTTTAATTATTGGACAACGCTTTTCTCGCTGTTAGCATTCGCTTTCAGTGTGCTTGGCACCTTTATCGTGCGCTCAGGTGCATTGACGTCTGTACATGCTTTTGCAGTGGATAGCCAGCGAGGCACGGCATTGCTGGTGATTTTCTTTCTGTTGACTGTCGGAGCGCTCAGTTTGTTTGCGTTCAAAGCGAATATGCAACAACAATCTGTGAAATTAACCTTGCTTTCTAAAGAAAGTGCGGTGCTTTTTTTGAATGTTTTATTGAGCATCGCTACTGTCAGCACGTTTCTCGGCACTTTCTATCCGATGTTATTCCAAGCCATGAATTGGGGCTCTATTTCTGTCGGCGCGCCTTATTTCAACAGTATTTTCCTTCCGCTGATTGCGTTAGTGTTAATTGCCATGGTGATTTCCCTCGGCTTGCATTGGGCAAAAGCGGATAAACGCATTTTATTAAACCGTGCCGTGTTATTGTTGCCGTCTTTGTTGCTTTCCTATGTAGCCATTCACCACTTTATGCAAAATGACAGTGCGTTACAGTTTAAATGGACAGCCTATTTCCTACTCACCTTAGCGATTTGGTTGTTATTGGCGACGTTGTGGCAAAATTGGCGAAAGTTAGGCCTTTCTCACTATGCGATGATTTTTGCGCATAGCGGTGTGGCCATTGCCACAATAGGCGCCGTCATGAGCAGTTATTTCGGTAGTGAAATCGGTGTACGTTTATCGCCACAACAAAGCCAACAGCTTGGCGCATTTAATTTTCACTATGAACGCTTTTCCAATGAAATCGGCCCGAATTTTACCGCTGAAGTGGCAACGTTTAGCGTGACAGAAAAGGGCAAGCCGTATGCCGAATTACAGCCGGAACGCCGTTATTATGATGTGCGCACCATGACCATGAGTGAGGTTGGGTTGTCCGGCGGTTTTTGGGGCGATTTATATATTGTTATGGGCGATCCGCTTGGCAAGGGTGAGTTTACGTTCCGACTTCATTACAAACCGCTGATTCGTTGGTTATGGTTTGGCGGTATATTGATGGCATTGGGTGCATTGTGTTCTGTATTGACGATGAAGCGAAGAGGAAAACGTGATGAATAGAAAAGTGATTTTCTTCCTGCCGTTAGTATTGTTACTTGGCGTATGTGTTTTATTGTTAGCAGGGTTGCACCAAGATCCGAAAAAAATTGCCTCTGTGTTAATTGATAAGCCTGTGCCTGAGTTTTATCAGGCAAATTTATTGGATAATCGTCAAACGCTCAGTCCAAAAGATTTTCCGAAACGCCCATTTTTACTTAATATTTGGGGAAGCTGGTGCGGTTATTGTCAGCAAGAACACCCATTATTGCTTGAGTTAGCAAAAGAGATTCCTATCGTGGGTGTGGACTATCGCGACAAACCACAAAATGGTATTGCGATGTTACAACATATGGGCAATCCTTACACCTTAGTCATTGATGACAGCCGCGGCGAATTGGCGTTAAAACTCGGTGTGGATGGTGCGCCGGAAACCTATTTAGTGGATGCCAACGGCATTATCCGTTATCGTCATTCCGGCTTATTAGATCGGGAAACTTGGCAAAAAACTTTCGTGCCTCAACTTAACCAGCTATTACAACCATGAAACGATTTTTAGCGTTAATTTTTTTATTGTTTAGTGTGAATGCCATTGCTGAAATGGTGGATACCTTCGAATTTCAGAATCAGGCAGATCGCACCCGTGCCGTGGAATTGGCGAAGTCGTTGCGTTGTCCGCAATGTCAAAATCAAAACTTAGTCGAATCGAATTCACCTATTGCCTATGATTTGCGCATTGAGGTGTATAACATGGTAAATGAAGGCAAAACGAACCAGCAAATTATTGATGCCATGACATCGCGTTTCGGTAACTTCGTCAATTATAAGCCGCCGTTCCAATGGAACACGGCGTTGCTTTGGCTATTACCGGCAGGTTTGTTGTTGGTGGCGTTTGGGTTGATTTGGGTTTCCTGTCGTAGTTCATCACCGCTTGAACCGGAAAAACAGGCGGAAAATTTACCGCACTTTCAATCTCTACAAGAGAAAAGTGCGGTCAAATTTGAGCTTAAATCGACATTGATCGTTTTTGCTTTATTGCTTGCCATTCCTTTTGCGTATTATTTTTCTTTGGAACGCTTTTCTCGTGTACAGCAAGGTGAGCAGGAACAAATCGCACAACATAATCAGCAACTTGAAACGACGGAAGAAAATAAAACCGAGGCGATTATCGGCAAAATTCAGGATAAATTACGCCAAGATCCAAATAGTGCAGAAAACTGGGTGAAGCTGGGTGACGCGTATATGCAAAATAACGATTTCGACAGCGCTCTGGTTTGTTATGGCAATGCCGAAAAAATTGATGGTCGTAAGCCGACGACGCGAGGGCTGATGGCGACAGCATTATATCTTCAAGCGAATCAACAGATTACACCACAAGTTCAACAATTCTTGGATGAGGCGTTAGCACAAGATCCGAAAGAAGTCTCTGCCTTATCGTTGTTGGCAGCAGAGGCGTTCAAAACGCGCGATTATTCCACCGCACTTGATTATTGGCAGCAAATTTTGGATTCCGGCAATTCTGCAGTGGAGCGTCGTGCCATCATTCAGAAAATGAAAATGGTCGATTTCATGCAAAAAGGAGAGTTGCAGTGAGCCACCATGCCATTGAAACAGTCATTATCGGTGCCGGAGCGGCAGGCTTGTTTTGTGCAGCACAACTGGCAAAGTGCGGTGGCAAAGTCAGAATTTTAGATAATGGCAAAAAAGTCGGGCGGAAAATTTTAATGTCCGGCGGTGGCTTTTGTAACTTCACCAACATGGAGCTTTCTTCAGAACGTTATCTCAGCCAAAATCCCCATTTTGTAAAATCCGCCTTAAAACGCTTTACCCAATGGGATTTTATCGGTTTAGTGGCGGAGTATGGCATTCCTTATCATGAAAAAGAGCTCGGCCAGCTGTTTTGTGATAACGGCGCAGAAGATATCGTCAACATGCTGTTGGCAGAATGTAAAAAATATGGCGTGGAGATTGCCTTAAGACAAACCATTTCTGCTGTGGCAAAAACGGAAAACGGATTTTCTGTCGTGGCAAACGGAGAAACCTTGCATTGCACGCATTTAGTTGTTGCCACCGGCGGTTTGTCTATGCCGGGCTTGGGTGCAACGCCTTTGGGTTATCAAATCGCCGAGCAATTCGGCATTCGCGTGATTGCGCCACGGGCGAGTTTAGTGCCTTTTACTTGGCGCGAATGCGATAAGTTTTATGCGACGTTATCCGGTATTTCCTTAGATGTCGCCGCGACCAATCAACACAAAACCTTTACCCACCAAATGCTGTTTACTCATCGCGGTTTATCCGGGCCTGCCATTCTGCAAATTTCCAACTATTGGCAACCGGGTGAAAGCATTCATCTTGATTTATTGCCGGGACAAGATATCCGTCATCATGTAATTGAACTGCGCCAATCTTCACCGAAATTACAGTTAAAAACCGTATTAAGCCGTTTATTACCTAAAAAATTGGTGGAGTTATGGCTTGAAAAAGGCTTTATACAAGATGAAGTCATTGCCCAATTAAGTAAAGTGCGGTTAGAAAATGTGGTGAATTTAATCCACCACTGGCAGTTTGTACCGAATGGCACGGAAGGGTATCGCACTGCAGAAGTGACTATGGGCGGCGTGGATACCCATGATATTTCCTCCAAAACGATGGAAAGCAATAAAGTACAAGGCTTGTATTTTATCGGCGAAGTATTAGATGTTGCCGGCTGGCTTGGCGGTTACAATTTCCAGTGGGCGTGGAGTTCTGCCTATGCCTGTGCGCAGGCAATTGCGAATAAATAAGCCCGTGTGTATTTTTATTGCTTTTATTTTTTCGTTAATTTTTTGTAAAATTTCAATCCAGATCACAGAATGTATTTTATTTATCAGGCATAATGTATCCCTTAGGACAAGATTGTTCTTTGTTTATTATCATGTTGTTTGTTAGCGTATTTAAATCTTAAGGTGGTATGTATGCAGCATTCTTTAAATGAATGGCTCTCCTCCAGTGCACTAGGTGGGGCAAATCAGTCTTATATTGAGGATCTTTATGAAAGCTATCTTGAAGATCCGAACAGTGTGGATGCCAGTTGGCAAGAAATTTTTAAAACGCTGCCAAAATCCACCGCACTTGAGCAGGCGCATTCAACGGTGCGCGATTATTTCCGCCGTTTAGCGCGAGAAAATCATGGACAGAGCGTGAGCGTGATTGATCCGGAAGCGAGCGCGAAATTAGTTAAAGTTTTACAATTCATCAACGCATACCGTTCTCGTGGCTACATTGAAGCCACTCTCGACCCCCTCAATTATTACCGTTGGAAAACTTCCTCGGTGCCTGAATTAGACTATCACCGACATGGATTAACAGACGCTGATTTGGACGAAAGTTTCAATATCGACTATGCTGTTTATGGCAAGGAAAGCATGAAGCTCCGTGATTTAGCCCGTGATTTGAAAGCCACCTATTGTGGCAATATCGGTCTGGAGTTTATGCACATTCATGATATGGAACAGCGTAATTGGTTGCAAAGTAAACAAGAAAAATGGATTCAACAGCCACTTTTCAGTAAAGACGAAAAAATCAATTTACTGAAAGAATTAACGGCAGCGGATGGCTTAGAACGTTATTTAGGCGCGAAATTCCCGGGCGCGAAACGTTTCTCGTTGGAAGGAAGCGATGCGTTTATTCCGATGATGAAAGAGATCATCCGTCATGCCAGCCGTAACGGTATAGACGATGTGGTGTTGGGCATGGCTCACCGTGGTCGTCTAAATATGTTGGTTAACGTGTTTGGTAAACGTCCAACCGATTTATTTGATGAATTTGCCGGTAAACATGCGGAAGATAATCGCACCGGTGATGTGAAATATCACCAAGGTTTCTCCTCCGATTTTGCGGTAGATGATAAGAAAGTGCATTTAACACTTGCCTTTAACCCGTCTCACTTGGAAATTGTGAGCCCGGTTGTGATTGGTTCCGTCCGCGCAAGGCAAACCCGTAAACAAGATACCGAATATAACAAAGTGTTGGCAGTCACCGTGCATGGTGACTCCGCTGTTACCGGTCAAGGTATCGTGCAAGAAACTTTGAATATGTCCAATGCCCGCGGTTATAAAGTCGGCGGCACGATTCGCATTGTGATCAATAACCAAATCGGCTTCACCACCTCTAACCCGAATGATACCCGTTCTACCGAGTTTTGTACTGATATCGCCAAAATGATTCAGGCGCCGATTATTCACGTGAACGGCGATGATCCGGAAGCTGTTGCTTTTGCTGCCCGTATGGCGGTGGAGTATCGCGCAGTCTTTAAACGGGATATTTTCATTGATTTGATTTCCTATCGTCGCCATGGTCATAACGAAGCCGACGAGCCGTTGGCAACTCAACCGATGATGTATGGCATTATCAAAAAACACCCGACCCCACCGAAAGTGTATGCCAATCGTTTAATTCAAGAAGGCGTCATTACGGAAGAAGATGCCACTGAAATTTCCAATTTATACCGCGATGCTTTGGATAATGGCGAATGTGTCGTGCCGGAATGGCGCGCGATGGACATGGCAAAAGTGGATTGGTTGCAGTATCTCAACTATGACTGGACGGCGCCGTATGAGAGCAAATTCCCGGAAGAGCGGTTTAAAACCTTAGCAAAACGTGTCTCTCACTATCCGGATTATGTGCAACCGCATCCTCGCGTTGAAAAAATCTATGCCGACCGCCAAGAAATGGGCCGAGGTGAAAAATTATTAGACTGGGGGATGGCGGAAACCATGGCGTATGCCACCTTATTGGATGAAGGCATTCATGTACGTTTATCCGGTGAAGATGCCGGTCGTGGTACGTTCTTCCATCGTCATGCCGTCGTACATAACCAAAAAGACGGTACCGGCTATGTGCCATTAACCCAATTACACGCCAATCAAGGTCGCTTTGAAGTATGGGATTCCGTTTTAACTGAAGAAGGGGTGCTTGCCTTTGAATACGGCTATGCCACCACGGATCCAAAAACCTTAACCATTTGGGAAGCGCAATTTGGTGATTTCGCCAACGGTGCGCAAATCGTGATAGACCAATTCATCAGCTCCGGCGAACAAAAATGGGGCAGAATGTGTGGTTTAGTGATGTTGCTACCGCATGGTTACGAAGGACAAGGCCCGGAACACTCATCTGCCCGTTTAGAGCGTTATTTGCAACTTTGTGCACAACAAAATATGCAAGTTTGTGTGCCTTCAACACCGGCGCAGGTGTATCACATGTTACGTCGCCAAGCGATTCGTAAAATGCGCCGTCCGTTAATTGGTATTTCACCGAAATCCTTGTTACGTCATCCGTTAGCCGTATCCAGTATGGATGAATTGCTTAACGGCACATTCCAAACGGTCATTGGTGAAATTGACAATATCGATCCGAAAAAAGTGAAACGTGTGGTGATGTGCGCCGGTAAAGTGTATTACGATTTATTGGAACATCGCCGTAAAAATGAACAGGATAACGTAGCTATCATTCGTATTGAACAACTTTATCCGTTCCCACACGAGGATGTGAAAGCGGTGTTAGCGCCTTATTCACATGTAACGGATTTTGTATGGTGCCAAGAAGAGCCACTAAATCAAGGGGCTTGGTATTGCAGTAAACATAACTTTGAGGCAGTGATTCCGGACAATGCCAAATTGTCTTATGCCGGCCGCCCGGCTTCTGCTTCACCGGCGGTAGGTTATTTGTCATTGCATGCCAAACAGCAAAAACAATTGGTGGAAGATGCATTGACTCTTTAATCCGTTAAAGTGCGGTGTATTTTTCGCTTGTTTTAAAACGTGATGAAAAACGACCGCACTTTATGCTTAACAACATTGATACTTAGCTAAATGAATACAAAAAAGGAATGAAATTATGACTATTGAAATTCTTGTCCCGGATTTGCCTGAGTCAGTTGCTGATGCAACAGTCGCCACTTGGCATAAAAAAGCAGGCGATGCGGTGAAACGCGATGAAGTGATTGTGGAAATTGAAACAGACAAAGTGGTGCTTGAAGTGCCGGCGCAAGCAGACGGCGTGATCAGTGAAATCGTGCAGGATGAAGGTGCCACAGTGGTGAGCAAGCAGTTGTTGGGTAAATTGGAAGCTTCCGCAACAGCCGCTGCAGCAGCCATGGAAAAAACGGCAGAACCGACACCGGCGGATCGTCGCACCGAAGTGCCGGATGAGCCTCATACCACGGATGCGTTAAGTCCAGGCGTTCGTCGTTTATTAGCGGAACATGATATTCAAGCATCTGATGTGAAAGGTACCGGCGTAGGTGGCCGTATTACCCGCGAAGACGTTGAATCAGTCATCGCAAAACGTGCAGCTGTGCCTAAACCGGCAGAAACAACAGTCAGCACAATGGCATATTCTGCACGCAGTGAGAAACGCGTTCCGATGACCCGTTTACGTAAACGTATTGCAGAGCGTTTGTTGGAAGCTAAAAATAATACGGCGATGTTAACCACATTCAATGAAGTGGATATGCAACCGATCATGAAGTTGCGCAAACAATACGGCGAAAAATTTGAAAAACAACACGGCGTACGTTTAGGTTTTATGTCTTTCTACATCAAAGCCGTGGTGGAAGCCTTGAAACGTTATCCCGAAGTGAATGCCTCCATTGACGGTGACGATGTGGTTTATCACAATTATTTTGATGTGAGCATTGCGGTTTCCACACCACGCGGTTTGGTGACCCCGGTATTGCGTGATTGCGACAACCTTTCTATGGCAGACATTGAAAAATCGATTAAAGCCTTAGCGGAAAAAGGACGTGATGGTAAGTTAACCGTGGAAGATTTAACCGGAGGTAACTTTACGATTACCAATGGTGGTGTGTTTGGTTCTTTGATGTCCACCCCAATTATCAATCCACCACAAAGCGCGATTTTGGGCATGCACGCCATTAAAGAGCGTCCGGTTGCAGTGGATGGTCAAGTGGTGATTCGTCCAATGATGTATTTGGCATTAAGTTATGACCACCGTTTAATTGACGGTCGTGAGTCTGTCGGTTTCTTGGTCACCGTGAAAGAATTGTTGGAAGACCCAACAAGATTATTGCTAGAAATCTAAAGAAAGAAGAACCGCGTGTGAGTAAGGCAGGCGGTTCTTTGTTTCAACAGACGATAAAATTAGGGCATTTAACAGAGGATTTTCTATGAATCTACATGAATATCAAAGCAAGCAAGTTTTTGCCGAATACAAATTGCCGGTGGGTAAAGGCATTGCCTGTAAAACCGCAGACGAAGCGGCAGAGGCGATTAAACTGTTAGACGGTGATGCTTGGGTGGCGAAATGTCAAGTGCATGCCGGTGGACGTGGTAAAGCGGGTGGTGTGAAACTTGTACGCAACGAAGCGGAAGTCAGAGAGTTTGCGAATAAATGGTTAGGGCAACGTTTGGTCACTTTCCAAACGGATGCCAATGGTCAGCCGGTAAACACGATTTATGTAGAAGAAGGCTCACAAATTGAACGTGAATTGTATCTAGGCGCAGTGCTCGATCGTGCTTCTCAACGTGTGGTATTCATGGTATCTACTGAAGGTGGGATGAATATCGAAGAAGTCGCGGCAAAAACACCGCACTTATTACACAAAATGGCGATTGATCCGCTTACCGGTGGTATGCCATATCAAGGGCGTGAGCTGGCGTTTAAATTGGGTTTAAAAGGCGACCAAGTGAAACAATTTGCCCATATTTTTACCCAAATGGCAAAAATGTTCGTCGAAAGAGATTTGTCCTTATTAGAAGTGAACCCACTGGTGGTCACGAAAGAAGGCAATCTCCTTTGTTTAGATGCCAAAATTGTGGTAGATGGCAATGCGTTATATCGTCAGCCGGCTTTAGCGGCAATGCAAGATCCAAGCCAAGAAGACCCACGTGAAGCCTTAGCGGAAAGTTTTCAACTTAACTACGTGGCATTAGACGGCAATATTGGTTGCATGGTGAACGGCGCAGGGCTTGCCATGGGCACTATGGATATTGTGAAGTTGCATGGTGGTCAACCGGCGAACTTCTTGGATGTGGGCGGTGGTGCAACCAAAGAACGCGTTGCGGAAGCCTTTAAAATCATCCTTTCTGATAAAAATGTCAAAGCGGTGCTCGTCAATATTTTCGGTGGTATTGTACGCTGCGATCTGATTGCAGAAGGGATTGTAGCGGCAGTGAATGAAGTGGGTGTCAACGTACCTGTGGTGGTGCGTTTAGAAGGTAACAATGCCCCGTTAGGCCGTGAAATTTTAGCGAAGAGCGGTTTGAATATTATTGCTGCCCAAACGTTGACTGATGCGGCGGTAGAATCGGTGAAAGCGGCAAAGGCTAACGCATAAGGAGCAATAGCATGTCAATTTTAATTAATAAAGATACAAAAGTGATTTGCCAAGGTTTCACCGGCGGTCAAGGTACATTCCACTCCGAACAAGCATTAGCCTATGGCACTAAACTGGTGGGGGGCGTTTCACCAAATAAAGGTGGCACGACCCATTTAGGATTGCCTGTGTTTGACACCGTACGCGATGCCGTAGAGGCAACCGGTGCCACAGCCACGGTGATTTATGTGCCGGCACCGGGCTGTAAAGATGCGATTTTAGAGGCCATTGATGCCGGGATTAAATTGATTATTTGTATCACTGAAGGCATCCCAACCTTGGATATGCTGGTGGTGAAACAGCGCTTGAATCAAACCGGTGTGCGCATGATTGGGCCAAACTGTCCGGGCGTGATTACACCGGAAGAATGCAAAATCGGCATCATGCCGGGCAACATTCATAAAAAAGGAAAAATTGGCATTGTTTCTCGCTCAGGCACGTTGACATATGAAGCCGTGAAACAAACCACTGACGAAGGTTTTGGTCAATCCACTTGTGTGGGTATCGGCGGCGATCCAATCCCCGGTTCCAATTTTGTGGATATTTTGAAACTATTCCAAGCCGATCCGCAAACGGAAGCTATTGTTATGATCGGTGAAATTGGCGGTTCAGCCGAGGAAGAGGCAGCGGCATTTATTAAAGAACATGTGACCAAACCGGTAGTGAGCTACATTGCCGGCGTGACGGCGCCGAAAGGCAAACGTATGGGACATGCCGGTGCCATTATCAGTGGCGGAAAAGGAACTGCCGATGAAAAATTTGCAGCACTGGAAGCCGCCGGTGTAAAAACCGTGAGAAGCTTGGCAGAAATCGGTTCAGCGTTGAGAGAAATGTTGAAGAAATAATTTGGCTGAGCTAAAAAAGTGCGGTCGGTTTTAAAAACGTTCGGTATTATGTAGCAGTTGCACAAAGATTTAACCGATTAAAAACCTTAAAATCCCTATTGAAATTTTAACTCAATAGAGATGTAGTGATCAGCTAATTCAACAGTTCCCGATAGGTTGTTTTTGTTAAAACAGGTGGCAAACCTTGATTGTAACGATGTGGGCGAACAAAATTGTAATACATCACATAAACTCTCACATCGTCCATCGCTTGCCCCAAGGTTATATAGTCGCCCTCTTGCATCCATTCATATTTAAAGCTACAAAACCAACGCTCCATTGGGGCATTATCCCAACAGTTACCTCGGCGACTCATACTTTGGGATAAAGCACTTCAGCATTAATCCAATTCACCCAGGTGTTTTCCAATAATGGAATTAAGGGAGTGCTATCTTCAACAACTGTATTTAAGGCAGATAATACCTCTTCTAAAGACGAAGGTTGTTCTTGTATATAACTTAATAGCCAAAAGTCAAGTTCAGATAAGCGTTGTTGCAGAATATTAAAATCGCTATCCCGCCATATAACAGCTTGCATAGGGTTTTCATCAAATTGTTTAAAATCGCTTGATAAAAAATCGACTTCATAGCGTTTTAAATAAGCTGCATCAGATAACTGCATTACACTATGCTTATTCCACTCAAATTTTTCAGGTATTTTTGCTAAAGAAACTTCTGCAAGTAATTGTGTATTTTCAAAATCCATCAATGCCAGTATATTGGCATCAAAACTCTCTTTTTCTTGACAAAATAAGAGAAATTCTCCAGCAATATCTTGAAAATAAGGCGAATGTGATTTTCCTGTTAATACAAACATTTCTTTTGTCTGAGACCAACTCTCAGCAGAAACGTGTTTAGGTGCTTCAACAAAACAACGGTCAATAAAACCAAAGATGTTATTTCGAACTAAGCGAGCATAAACAGCAAGGCGATTCGGAGCATAACCATTTAGAGGTTGAGCATTAGCCAATCGAACTGCTGTGGCAAGTGCTTTTTGTGTTTCAATAAGCGAAGGTTTAGGCTGCATAGGATATTACCTCTTCTTGAGCATATTTTTGCTGTAGTTGTGCAATATGTTCAACTTCAGCATAAAGTTCTGCAAATGGAGGGAAATTGAAATCACGCTCTAATAATGTTGGCGGAATGGCAGGTAGTCGTTGATAGGCATATTCTAATAAATCCCACACAGTACCTTTTACTGCCTCACCGTGCGTATCAATTAATAACTCTGGTAAATAGCGATATGCCCCTTTTATTTTATTAAATGATTCTCCTTCTAAATCCTCCACAACTTGTGCTGCAGAATGTTCTTCATCGTGTCCTGCAATATGAATGTAATTGACACGTTTCACATCTACTTGATCTAAAAAAACATAAGGATCGAGTAAACCGTGATTGACGCCATTTACATAAATATTATTCACATCTAAATGAATACCACAATCCGCTTCTTGTGCAATAGCATTTAAAAATTCTACTTCATTCATTGTGCTGGTGGGAGAGTGTAAATAATAAGAGGTGTTTTCTAATGAAATTTGTAATCCTAAAAAATCTTGCACATAGCGGATTCTCTGTGCTACGTGTTTTACAGCTTCTTCAGTAAATGGCATAGGTAATAAATCATATAAATGCCCTTCACATTCACAATAACTCAAATGTTCAGAAAAAAATGTCGAATTATATTGAGTCATTAATGCTTTAGTATTTTTTAATAACTCGCGATCAAGTGGTGCTTGCCCGCCTAATGAAAGTGATAGTCCGTGTACCGCAAGTGGATATCTTTCAGCGGCTTGATCAAATTTATAACGAGCAGCTCCTCCCATTTTTACCCAATTTTCTGGAGCAACTTCCATAAACTGAATCGCATTATTTGATGATAAATTCAAAAAATCATCCGCTAAATCTCGACGATATCCTAATCCTGCACCTTGTAACATAATTATTTACTCCTTTTAATACAACACTGGTGTAAATTTACACCAGTGTTATGTATGGCATCTAGATTAAAATACGATTATTTAGAGCCACATTTACCTTCACCACATTTACCTTCTGCAGCTTTTGGTTTGCTCGCACCACATTTACCTTCACCACATTTACCTTCTGCGGCTTTTGTTTCGTTTGCGCCACATTTGCCTTCTCCGCATTTACCTTCTGCAGCTTTTGTTTTCACACATTTATCACCCACACAAGGTGTTGCAGCTTTATCCGTACTGCTTGATTTTGATTCAGCGTGCGTAGCAGTAGCTACTGTCATCGTTAATGCTCCTGCTAATGCGGCTAAAGTGGATAATTTTTTCATTTAAATCTCCTAGAATTTGATATTGAATATATAGTTAGAGGAATTTCAACCAGCTTTTAGTTGGATAAACCTTCTTAATAAGCGTGTCTAAAGAGAGTTTCCCTGCTCCCTGCGTAATTAAGATTAATAAAGTTACCACATAAATTAAGGGTAATTTATAACCATTATCACAAACGTTATAACCTGAATCGGCGTGAATGCTATACCACGCGACAGAGATTAAAATCGTTAAACTTAATGCACTAAAACGTGTTAGCACCCCAAATATCAGCAAGAATGGGAAAATTAATTCAGATCCCATTGCAACGTGCCAATTAATATTGGCTGGAATAAGATTAAATGGAAAAGGAAAACGATCTTGTATTTCAGTAAACCAATTTTGACCATTCCATTTTTCTAACCCTGCCTCTAAAAATTCCCACGCAAGAAAAAAGCGTAAAATCAATAAACTCACGCCGCTGCCGATACTTTGCATCTTACAATCTTTCATTTTTTCCTCTGATTGATTAGCTATTTTATGAAATTATTTAGTTCATTATGGTAGGAAATGCTTCCTAGTTATTCTATTAGTCGGAGATAAGCCTTTTTTCTTACACTTTTTTTTCAAAAAATTGAAAATATTATTTTTTGTAAAAATGCAGATAACATTAAGGGCAGAGATTCTAATAATCTTCGCCCTTTTATCTTTTACTGATTAATATAGTGATCAGCTAATTCAACAGTCCCCGATAGTTTTTTTTTGTTAAAACAGGCGCCAAACCTTGATTGTAACGATGTGGGCTAACAAAATTGTAATACATCACATAAGCTCTCACATCGTCCATCGCTTGCCCCAAGGTTAGATAGTCGCTCTCTTGCATCCATTCATATTTAAAGCTGCGGAATCAACGCTCCATTGGGGCATTATCCCAACAGTTACCTTGGCGACTCATACTTTGGGTTACCTGAATGAAGGTTGGGAGGAATAGCTACACCTTGAGTTTGAAAAAATGGAAAATTTATGCGGTAAATTAGTCAATTTTCGGACTTTGTGCAACTGCTACATAATACCGAACGTTTTTAAAATCGACCGCACTTTTTCTTTTTATTATAGCCAGCCAAAGTCTGGCTATAAAAACCATACGCTATGCGTATGGAGTCCTTCCTCGTAGCGTGCAACTTGTTGCACGAATAATTAACCTCGATGTGTAATTCACGATTTCATGCGTAGCGTGCATCTTGATGCACGACCAAATTACGCACGGAACGTTATTTAACTCTTTCGGGCATTCATGATTTCGTGCAATTTGTTGCACGAATAAAATTATTAACCTCGATGCGTAATTCACGATTTCATGCG
>NZ_KE952604.1:75070-122695 GCF_000466335.1 Aggregatibacter sp. oral taxon 458 str. W10330
ATGAAAATAAACACGGTTACCAGTTTTCACAAGCTCCTTGATGGGCTTGTGAAGTCTAGGCTCTTATAGGGGAGCCTAAAAACCTCATTTTTTATGTGACTTCAATCACAGATCACCAAAAAAGTCATTTACTAATAAATACGCCACCTATATTTTGTTAACAATTATATAACAAAAGGAGGTTTTCTCATGCAATTCACACTATCAAAACAATATAGCCCTATTCGCCAAGCGATCACTGCAAACTATCGTTTAGATGAGAAAAGTGCGGTCGATTCTTTAGTGAAAACATTAGATTTTTCTCCGGAACAAGAACAACGCATCACAGACAATGCTATTAAGTTAATTAAAAAATTACGCCAACTGAAACAAAAACAATATGGCGCAGATGCCTTAATGCAAGAGTTTTCATTAAGCAGTGAAGAAGGGGTCGCGTTAATGTGCTTAGCTGAAGCCTTGTTACGCATTCCTGATACACAAACCCGCGATGACTTAATTTATGAGAAATTACAAGAAGGGAACTGGAAATCTCACATCGGCAATTCCAATTCGTTCTTCATCAACGCCGCAAGTTATGGCCTACTCTTTGGTAAAAAAATCAGCGAAACGCTTGATGAAAATAGTTTATCGAATGCACTCACCCGTAGTTTCTCCCGTTTGTCTGCGCCCATTATGCGTATGGCAATTATCAAATCTATGCAGATTTTGGGTAAACAGTTCGTTACCGGCGTGACCATGCAAGAGGCGTTGCAAAACATCAAACCACGTTACGAAAAAGGTTTTACGTTCTCTTTTGATATGTTGGGCGAAGCAGCCATGACAGAAGCCGATGCACAACGCTATTTCAATGACTATTTACACGCCATTGAAGAAGTGGGCAAAGACGCAGCCGGCCGTACCATTTATAACGGCAACAGTGTTTCCGTTAAACTTTCTGCGATTCACCCGAAATATAGCCGTTCCAAATATGATCGTACCATCAATGAGCTTTACCCTCGCTTAAAAGAACTCTTCTTATTAGCGAAAAAATACAGCATCAGTATCAATATTGATGCGGAAGAGGCCAATCGTTTAGAGCTTTCCCTCGATCTTGTGGAAAAATTATTAGATGAACCGGAATTACAAGGCTACAAAGGCATTGGTTTCGTAGTACAGGCTTACTCCAAACGTTGTCCATTTGTGTTGGATTACTTGATTAATTTAGCTCGAGAAAAACAAGGCTATTTGATGATTCGTCTTGTTAAAGGCGCTTATTGGGACAGCGAAATTAAATGGGCACAAGCAGACGGTTTGGACGGTTTCCCACTTTACACACGTAAAAATCACACCGATATTTCTTATATTGCTTGTGCAAAAAAATTATTTGCTGCACAAGATGTCATTTATCCGCAATTTGCCACCCATAACGTGCAAACCATGTGCACGATTCACGAATTAGGACAAGGTAAAAACTTTGAATTCCAATGTTTACACGGCATGGGAGAATCCCTTTATGACAATATTGTGGGAAAAGAAAATCTGAACCGACAAGTTCGTGTCTATGCACCGGTAGGGACACACGCCACCTTGTTAGCCTATTTAGTCCGCCGTCTCTTAGAAAACGGTGCAAACTCCTCTTTCGTTCACCAGCTGGTTGATGAAAACATTCCGGTCGAACAACTTGTTACGCCGCCATGGAAACTTTATGCCAAATCTCATGGTGAGCCGAATAAATCTGTTCTCAAACCGCTAGAATTATTTAAAAACCGTAAAAACTCCGCCGGTTTCGATCTGAGTAATGAATTGGAATTAGCAAGATTAGAACAAGCGCTGAATGCGGCAACCATTGAAAACGCTACCTCTTTAGTCGCATTTGAAAATGTCGAAAATGCCCCTGCCCATCAAGTCACTAATCCGGCAAATCTCAATGAAACTGTCGCAGAAGTCGCCTTTTTAGCCGTGAATCAGGCGGAAAAAGCGTTTACCGCTGCTGACAATACACAATGGAAAGCTAAAAGTGCGGTGGAAAAAGCCAACATTTTACGCAATGCCGCCGACTTATATGAAGAACATTTCGGCTTATTGATGAAACTCGCCGTGGTTGAAGCGGGTAAAACCTTGCCAAACGCCATTGCCGAATTGCGTGAAGCCGTGGATTTCTTACGTTATTACGCCGTTCAATTAGAGCAGCTCGCAACACAAAATCACCTTGCCGAGCCTCGTGGAAAAGTGCTTTGTATTTCTCCATGGAACTTCCCATTAGCCATCTTTACCGGTCAAATTGCCGCCTCTTTAGCGGCTGGCAATGCAGTGATTGCAAAACCGGCTGAACAAACCTCATTAATTGCGTATGCCGCCGTGAAACTCTTACACCAAGCCGGCATCCCGAAAGAAACCCTACAACTGGTGTTAGGGGCGGGGGATTTAGGGGCTGCGTTAGTCCAACAAGCTTTTGATGGGGTCGTATTTACCGGTTCAACAGAAGTGGCCAAACTCATTGAGCAACGTCTGACATTAGCAGATAACGATCCTGTTTTGATTGCGGAAACCGGTGGTCAAAACGTCCTTGTTGTTGATTCTTCAGCCTTACCGGAACAAGTCGTTGCTGATGTTCTCAGCTCAGCCTTTGACTCGGCAGGTCAACGTTGTTCCGCATTGCGCATCTTATTATTACAAGAAGATGTGGCAGATCATTATTACAAAATGATCACGGAAGCCATTAAAGAATTAAGTTTAGGCGACCCACGTCTATTGGCTACCGATATCGGTCCGGTAATTGATGAAGAAGCCAAACAAAATCTTGAAAACCACAAAGCAACCATGAGAAAAGTTGCCCGTGCTTATGCAGAAATCGATACGCCAACCCAAGGGCATTTTGTGGCACCAAGTGTGTATTTGTTGGATAACCTCGATCAAGTACAGCGTGAAGTCTTCGGCCCGATTTTACACATCGTACGTTATAAAAAAGATAACTTACTCAATGTCCTCAAAGCGGTAAATGAAAAAGGTTATGCGCTGACCGGTGGTTGCCATACCCGCATTCGTAAACACATGGATATTGTGGAACGCCACTTAAACTGCGGCAACTTCTATATCAACCGTAATATTGTAGGTGCAGTGGTTGGTGTTCAACCATTCGGTGGACACGGATTATCCGGCACAGGCCCGAAAGCCGGCGGTGAGTTCTATTTGCAACGCTTAACTCGTACACCTCGCTATTACAGCCAATTTGGCGATGAAAATACGCTAGGCACAACCAAACCGGTATTAGAAAGTATCACCGGTGAACACAACTCCTTAGCTTATCTGCCTTGTGAAGTGGCCATTCTCAACGGCGACTTAGCGGCAGCAGAAAAAGCGGCAGAAAAATTGCTCGCCAAAGGTTTTAGCATTTTGGTGGAACCGCAGCATCCATTAGCCGCCAAAGCCAAACCGGGCATTCGTGTTGATACGAAGTTAGGTCATTGTCAAAAAGGCATTTATTTGACCGCACTTGATAAAGCCAAACGTCAATGGTTGGCTGAAAACAGTAAAGCTATTTTCAAATGTTACGACTGGCAAGATACCCAAGATTTACTGCCATTGTATGATGAGTTTTCCCGCAGTTATAACACCACTGCGGCAGGTGGAAACACCTCATTAATGTCCTCTCAAGAAGAATAAAGGAGTGTTTTATGCAAATCTACATCACCTTTGGCCTCTATTTGGCAATTATTTTAGGCATTGGGTTATACGCCTATCGTTCCACCAAAAATTTTGATGATTACATTTTGGGTGGACGAAAAATGGGAAGTTTCGTGACCGCCATGTCTGCCGGTGCTTCCGACATGTCCGGCTGGCTATTAATGGGGTTACCCGGCGCAATTTTCTTATCAGGTCTTTCCGAAGCATGGATTGCTGTCGGCTTAACCGTTGGTGCCTATTTGAACTATCGCGTTGTAGCGGGTCGTTTGCGGATTTTCACTGAGAAATATAGCAATGCGCTGACCTTACCGGAATTTTTTGCACAGCGTTTTCCTCGTCAGAAAAAAGCATTAAAAATTATTTCTTCAGGCATTATTCTCTTCTTCTTTACCATTTACTGCGCTTCCGGCGTGGTTGCGGGAGCGAAGTTATTCCAAAGCTTATTGGGTTTGGAATACTCCACCGCACTTTGGTTAGGGGCATTAGCGACTATTACTTACACCTTTATCGGTGGCTATTTAGCCGTTTCATGGAGTGATACTATTCAAGCCTCATTAATGATTTTCGCCCTGATTCTTGCACCGGTTATGGTATTGCTCAACATCAGCTGGGATGAAATCACGATGTCTTTGGAAGCGAAATCTGCCGTCACAGGTATTCCTTATAGCAACTGGCTGCACAATGTTTCCGGTATCGGTGTTATCTCTGCATTGGCTTGGGGCTTGGGTTATTTCGGACAACCACACATTCTTGCCCGTTTCATGGCAGCAGACTCTGTCGCCTCTCTCGAAAAAGCCCGTCGAATCGGAATTTCTTGGATGTTCCTCTGTCTTGGCGGCGCCGTTGCAGTGGGCTATTTCGGATTGGCCTATTTCACCACCCAAAATATTGAACTATACAATGCAGAAGCGGTTTTCATTGAGTTAAGTAAAGCAATGTTTAACCCGTGGATTGTCGGCATCGTATTATCCGCGATCTTAGCGGCGGTCATGAGTACCCTGTCCGCCCAATTATTAATGTGCTCTGCCGCAATTACGGAGGATTTCTATAAAGGTTTCTTCCGTAAAGGAGCTTCCAGCCTTGAATTGGTCTGGGTCGGTCGTTTAATGGTATTGTTAATCTCGGTGGTTGCCATCGCTATCGCACAAGATCCAAACTCTAAAGTAATGAGCTTAGTTTCCTATGCATGGGCAGGTTTTGGTGCCGCATTCGGTCCGGTGGTGATTCTTTCCCTGTTCAACCGCAATATTAGCTCCAAAGCGGCATTATGGGGAATGTTATCCGGCGCTATCACCGTGGTGGTCTGGAGTCCATTAATGAAATACTTGGGCTGGGAAGATTTATCTCACCTCTATGAAATCGTCCCTGGCTTCTTGGTGTGTTCTTTCATCACCATTACCTCTTCCGTGTTCGCACCGGTACATCCGAAAGTGATGGAACAATTCGATGCCGCTTTAGCTGAATTTGAAGCTAGACGCTAAAAAAGTGCGGTCATTTTTAAATGTAAAACAGGGCGGAATTTCCGCCCTATTTTTATACATTTCTTATTTAATTATGTAAATAAAAATGATCTGCACCCCAAACGTTGGACTCAACATCCAACCATTGAGGTGCAGATTTTTTATGGCTAAATGCAATAATCTTCTTTTAACAGATGACGATAGGCATAAAGGTAAGAGGCGCCGACAAATGCTGCACCGCCGGTAACATTGCCTAGAAAGACCGGAATCATGTTAAAGAAAAATTGGTGCCAAGTGACATTGGCGCCGGCAAAAATGCCTGCCGGAATAATAAACATATTGGCGACAAAGTGTTGTAATCCAATAAGAACGAAAATCATCACCGGAAACCACATGGCAAGGATTCGGCCGGAGGTTTGTTTCGCGCCGAAATAGAACCAAATGCCCATACAGACCATCCAGTTACAGGCGATGGCGGAAAGAAAGGCTCGACCAAAATCCATTTGCACTTTGGCTTCGGCAATGGCGATAGTTTTTGTGGCAGCTGCACCTTCTGAAAGTCCGACATAGTGCCCTAAGAAATAGGCCATAAAAAGCGCACCGGCTAAATTTCCTAAGCTGACGACAATCCAGTTACGAAAGAGTTTCTTAAAGCTCACTCTTCTGGTTAAACGGCCTAATGCCATCATCATCATGTTGCCGGTGGCCAATTCACCGCCGCCGATTAAAATACAAATTAAACAAATTGGGAATACTGCCGCGCCTAGCAGGGTGGCTAATCCACTCCATTCTGGTGGAATGCCGCTCACCACTTTTAAATAGGCCATATAACCAAAACTGACATAGCCACCGCCTAAAAAGCTTAAAATCGCCAGCGTTTTTAAGCGTCCTTCTGATTTCGCATAACTTTTTTCAATGACATCTTGTAAGATTTCATGGGGGTAAAGATCACGGTGTTGCATAGTTTTTCCTCTAATGAAATAAGATGGTAAAAATCTAGCAAAGCAAAAGAAAAAAACGAAAGAATTGTTAAATATATATACGGCGTTTTAGTTATAACGAAAGTGAATAAGCGTTGGGCGTGTCATTGTGCGGTGAATTTTAAAAACGTTTTTAAAAACCACCGCACTTTTTATGTGGGGAGAGGCGTGCGTTTAGCGTCTAAACATACCGCCTAATCCGCCGAGCCCGCCGCCCATTAAGCCTTGCATGCCGCGCATCATTTTTGCCATGCCGCCTTTACGCATTTTCTTCATCATGCGTTGCATTTCATCAAATTGTTTGAGCAACTTGTTTACGTCTTGCACTTGCGTGCCGGAACCAAGAGCAATGCGACGACGGCGAGAACCTTTGATGATATCCGGATTCGCGCGTTCTTTTAAGGTCATGGAATTGATGATGGCTTCTAGTTTATTGAACATTTTGTCATCCACCTGATTTTTCACATGATCCGGCAGGTTTTTAGCGCCAGGCAATTTTTCTAACATGGACATCATACCACCCATTTTTTTCATTTCGCGTAATTGTTCGCGGAAATCTTCTAAGGTGAAATCGTCGCCTTTTTTGAATTTTTGCGCCATTTTTTCCGCTTTTTCACGGTCAACGGAACGCTCTAAATCTTCAATCAAAGAAAGTACATCACCCATACCAAGAATGCGCGACGCCACACGATCCGGGTGGAAGGGTTCTAATGCATCGGTTTTTTCCCCCACCCCGAGGAATTTAATCGGCTTACCGGTAATTTGACGAATCGATAATGCTGCACCACCGCGTGCATCGCCGTCCACTTTGGTGAGGATGACACCGGTAAGCGGCAAAGCCTCATTAAAGGCTTTTGCCGTATTTGCCGCATCTTGACCGGTCATGGCATCCACGGTGAAGAGGGTTTCAATTGGATTTAACGCCGCGTGAACCTGCTTGATTTCATCCATCATTTCACTATCAACGTGCAAACGACCGGCGGTATCCACGATCAGCACATCGTAGAATTTTAATTTCGCATCTGCCAAGGCGGCTTTCGCAATATCTACCGGCTTTTGTTTTACATCGGATGGGAAGAAATCGACATTAACCCCTTGTGCGAGGGTTTCTAATTGTTTGATCGCTGCAGGACGATAGACGTCGGCAGACACCACAAGCACTTTTTTCTTATGACGTTCACGCAGAAATTTGGCCAGTTTACCCACGCTGGTGGTTTTCCCTGCCCCTTGCAGGCCTGCCATTAAAATCACGGCAGGCGGTTGGGTAGCCAGATTTAAACTTTCGTTGGCTTCACCCATTGCCGCTTCTAATTCGGCTTGGACGATTTTGACGAATTCTTGTCCCGGTGTGAGGCTTTTATTGACTTCCACCCCGATGGCACGTTCTTTTACCTTGTTAATAAAATCGCGCACGACCGGCAATGCCACATCGGCTTCTAACAATGCCATGCGAACTTCGCGCAAGGTTTCTTTAATGTTATCTTCGGTTAAACGACCTCGACCGCTGATATTGCGTAAGGTTTTGGAAAGACGATCGGATAAATTCTCAAACATAATATTTCCTGTGATTAAATCGGAAAGGTATCATCGGTAAAATGCCGTTCATTATACTGAAATTCCGCGCATTTTCACGTCAAATAAAGTCGTGGCGATTTTAGCTTGATCTCGTTAGAATAAAACGCCAACAAAACAAAGGAAGAATAATTATGTGGTTTGCTGTTTTATCAATTCTTTTTTACCTCATTAGTGTATTACGCATTGCCCCGATTTTATTAACCTCGCAAGTGGCGGGCGCGGATGTGAAACGTCAAAAAACACCGTTTTTTTTGACCGCACTTTTGGCGGTGGTTTTTCACCTGATTAGCACTTTCCCACTATTGGGAGACTTGGCGGAAGGACAGAATTTCAGCATTATGGAAGTGGCTTCGTTGATGAGCGTTATGATCGCTATACTCGCCACGATCGCCATGTTGCGCGTCAATACCATGTGGTTTGTGTTACCGATTGTTTATTGCTTTTCTATTATTAACTTGATTTATGCGACTTTTCTACCAAGCCACATCATTCAGTTGTTGAATCAAAATACATCAATGCTTTTTCACATCGGCTTGTCGATTTTTGCCTATGCCGTGTGCTGTATCGCAACCCTGTATGCGATCCAGTTGGTCTGGATTGATCGTCGTTTGAAAAGCAAGAAAATGACTTTTTCGCCAATGGTACCGCCGCTTATGACAGTAGAACGGCATTTTTTCCGTTTATTGGTCAGTGGTGAAGTGTTGATGACGCTCACGCTGATTTCCGGTACCTTTCATTTGATTAACGCCATGACGCCGGATAATCTTCACAAAGGCGTGTTTTCCTTGTTTGGGTGGATAGTCTTTGGCATTGCGATTTTAGGGTATCAGCGCTATCGTTGGCGTGGAAAAAAGATGATTATTTACACAATTTCAGGTATGATTTTGCTTACGGTTGCTTATTTTGGTAGCCGTCTGATTGTGTAATATCAGTAAATGAGAGAAAAGTGCGGTGAGTTTTTCCCGCCTTTTTTATTTTTAAATTAATGCAAGGATTTCGCTTTGGACAGTATTCCCCTTAGTACGTTATTTATCATTTTAATTGCCTGTTTAGTCCTTTCTGCCTATTTTTCCGGCTCCGAAACAGGTTTGCTTTCTTTAAATAAATATCGCCTGCGTTTTTTAGCAGAGCAGGGCAATAAAGGCGCCAAAAAAGCGGAGATGTTGCTTGCTAAACCGGACAAACTACTGAGTTTTATTCTTATCTTTAATAACCTTGTGAATATTAGTGCATCGGCGATTGCGACCGTGATTGGGATGCGATTATATGGCGATGCCGGTGTGGCGATTGCTACCGGTGCATTAACGTTCGTGATGTTGATTTTCTCTGAAATTTTCCCCAAAACTGTGGCAGCGATGCACCCGGAAAAAGTGGGATTGACCTCGAGCCATCTATTAACCCCATTACTCAAGGTTTTTGCTCCTTTAGTTTGGGTGATGAATGTGTTCACCAAATTTTTAATGCGTTTAGTGGGCTTAAAACCGGATCTGAAGAAACAAGTCATTAGTCGCGAAGAATTGCGCAGCATCGTTTCTGAAGCGGGAGAAGCGACACCGGATGAGCAACATCCGCAAATGTTGCTGTCTATTTTAGATATGGAAACGGTTACCGTGGATGACATCATGGTGCCGCGCAATGAAATCGGCGGCATTGATATTGATGATGACTGGAAATCTATCATGCGCCAGCTCAATCATGCGGCACATAACCGTGTGGTATTGTATAAAGGCAGTATGGATGAAAACGTGCTCGGTATTTTGCGTGTTCGTGAAGCGTTCCGTTTGTTGCTGGAAAAAAATGAATTTACTAAAGAAACGTTGATTCGTGCTGCCGATGAAGTGTATTTCATTCCTGAAGGCACGGCTTTAAAGACGCAATTAGCTAATTTCCGTAATAAAAAAGAGCGTATCGGCTTGGTGGTGGATGAATATGGCGATATTAAAGGTTTGGTGACGTTGGAAGACATTTTGGAAGAAATCGTGGGCGATTTCACCACCTCTAACACGCCGACCATTGATGAAGAAGTGATGACACAATCTGATGGTTCAATGATTATTGAAGGTTCTGCCAATTTACGTGATTTAAATAAAATGTTCCATTGGAATTTGGATACCGAAGATGCCCGCACATTTAACGGTTTGATTTTGGAACATTTAGAAGAAATCCCTGAAGAAGGCACCGTCTGTGAAATTAATGGCTTACGCATTACCATTTTAGAAGTGGGTGAAAATATGATTAAACAGGCAAAAGTCGTGAAATTATAGCGCGCCTTGATGAAGAAAAATCCGCACCTAAAACTATCTTAACAGAGAAGACAAGGTACGGATTTTTGTTTTTTTAAATCAATATGGCATGTCATCAGCCGCAGAATACGAGAGATTATTTTTCAATAATCTGCTTCACCAAGGCTTGTAATGTTGGAATAACTTCCTGTGCAAACCAAGGATTTTTCGCCTGCCAGAGTTGATTTCGCGGGGAGGGGTGCACTAAGGGCAAAAAGTGCGGTAGAAATTCGCGGTAGTTTTTAACGGTATCTGTGACATTTAGGCGATTTTCAGGCAGGTAATAGCGTTGCGCATATTGCCCGATGAGAATGGTCAATTCAAGTTGGGGGAGTTGTGCCAAAATTTGAGGATGCCATTTTGCGGCAAAACCTTTACGTGGTGGTAAATCACCGGATTTGCCTTTGCCCGGATAATAAAAATCCATAGGAATCACGGCAAATAAGCCAGAATGATAGAACAGATCGCGATCTACACCGAGCCAATGACGAAGTCGATCACCACTTTGATCGTTCCAATACAAGCGACTATTTTGTGCTTTTAATCCCGGCGCCTGCCCCACAATGTTAATGCGAGCGGTAACAGGCGCCGCGAACAAGGGTGCAATACCTCTGTCGGTAAAAGAACGATTTTCCGGATCCGCCATGATGGCTTGGGTGATTTGATCCTGCGTTTGCATACACACCTCCAACGTTGTGTTAACGATTACGCCGTTTTCTTTTCCAATGCGTCTAACAGCTTCTGATGAATGCCACCAAAGCTGCCGTTGGACATCACCAAAATATGATCCGTTGGTTTGGCTTCAGCTGCAATGAGATGAACAAAGTCATCCAAATTATCGCTGTCATACGCCGGCTGAGTTAAATGCGCCGCGATTTCCGCCACTTTCCACGGAATGGTGTCCGGTTGGAATAAAAATACCGCATCCGCTTTTTCTAAGGCTGGCGCGATTTCCTCTTTATGTATGCCCATTTTCATAGTGTTAGAACGCGGTTCCAACACTGCCAAAATACGTTCATTTTGCCCTACTTTATCGCGAAGTGCAGTCAATGTAGCTTGTATTTCTGTTGGATGATGGGCGAAATCATCGTAAACCGTCACGCCCTGAACATTGCCCTTCACTTCTAAGCGGCGTTTTGCGTTAATAAATGTCCCCAGTGCAGCACAGGCATTTTCAATACTCACGCCCGCATGATGCGCCGCCGCAATCGCCATCAAGCCGTTACGCATATTGTGCTCGCCTACAATATTCCAATGCACCTCTGCCACTTTTTCACCGTTATGGAACACGGCAAATTCAGTGCAATCGTGTTTAATGCGCTCCGCATACCATTCCTGATCGCGACCGACATATTGGCATTCAGACCAACAGCCCATTGATAAAGTTTGTTGTACGCTTTCTTCATGAGCAAAAGAGAGAATTCGCCCATTGTTTGGAATGGTACGAATCATGTGGTGGAACTGACGTTGAATGGCTTTCAAATCATCAAAAATATCCGCATGATCAAAACCAATATTATTAATAATCAATGTGCGCGGGTTGTAATGGACAAATTTAGAACGTTTATCAAAAAATGCCGTGTCATATTCATCCGCTTCAATCACGAAATACGGACTCTTACCTAAACGGGCGGAAATCCCGAAATTGCCTGCAATGCCACCGATTAAAAAGCCCGGTTGCAAACCGTTTTGTTCCAAAATCCACGTCAGCATCCCGGTGGTGGTGGTTTTCCCATGCGTGCCTGACACCGCCAAAACCCAACGATCACGCAATAGATGATCATGCAACCATTGTGGTCCTGAGGTATAAGGTAGGTTGTTTGCCAACATATATTCAATACAAGGATTCCCACGTTTCATCGCATTGCCCACAATCACCATATCCGGCGCCGGTTGCAGTTGGCTTGGGTCAAAGTGCGGTATGATTTCAATGTTGTTTTCTGCAAGGAATGTGCTCATCGGCGGATAAACGTTGGTGTCAGAGCCGGTGACGTGGTAGCCCATTTGTTTGGCAATCATGGCAATACCGCCCATAAACGTGCCGCAAATACCTAAAATATGAAGATGTTTGGTTGTCATTTGGAGTCCTTATGCATTCCAATTTCTGATGTAAAGGCGAAAAATGTGTTGTGAATCACAGAAATAGGAATCTTTTTAATCATCTGAAAACGGAGCTGTTATAATAAGACAAGTTACGATTTGAGTAAATTTATTCATCAAATAAGGAAAAAGTATGAAAACGTTAGGCGAATTTATTGTAGAAAAACAAGCGGAATATCCGAGTGCTAAAGGGGAATTAAGTGGCATTTTGTCCTCCATTCGCTTAGTGGCAAAAGTGATTCACCGTGATATCAACAAAGCCGGCTTAACTAACAACATTATCGGGAATTCCGGTGTGCAAAACGTACAAGGCGAAGCGCAAATGAAATTAGACTTGTTCGCTCACAACACGATGAAACAAGCCCTCATGAGCCGTGAAGAAGTAGCCGGTTTTGCTTCCGAAGAAGAAGAAAATTTCATTGCCTTTGATACGGAACGTGGTCGCAACGCAAAATACGTCATTTTAACCGATCCATTAGATGGATCCTCCAACATTGATGTTAACGTTTCGGTCGGTACGATTTTCTCTATTTATCGCCGCGTTTCACCGATTGGTACGCCAGTCACCTTAGAAGACTTCATGCAACCGGGCAATCGCCAAGTGGCAGCTGGTTATATCGTGTATGGCTCCTCCACCATGTTGGTTTATACCACGGGGAATGGTGTAAACGGCTTTACTTATGACCCATCACTCGGTGTGTTCTGCCTATCTCATGAAAACATTCAAATTCCAAAAACCGGTAAAATTTATTCCATTAACGAAGGGCAATACCTCAAATTCCCGGTGGGCGTGAAAAAATACCTAAAATATTGCCAAGAAGAAGATAAAGAAACCCAACGTCCTTACACTTCTCGTTATATCGGCTCTTTGGTGTCCGACTTCCACCGCAATATGCTTAAAGGCGGTATTTATATTTATCCAAGCGCGACAAACTACCCGAACGGCAAATTGCGTTTACTTTATGAAGGCAACCCAATGGCATTCTTAGCAGAACAAGCCGGCGGCGTGGCAAGTGACGGTTATAACCGCATTTTGGATATTCAACCGACTGCATTACATCAACGCGTTCCGCTTTTCATCGGTTCTAGAGAAATGGTGAAAAAAGCCGAACAATTAATGCGTGATTTTAAAGAGTAATCCATTAAGTGCGGTCAGAAAATGACGCATTTCATTTAAAAAAACGTTCATAAAAAAACCTCCTCAATATTGAGGAGGTTTTTTCTTACCTAATAATGCATTACACCAAATACGCAAAACTCGCCCACAACGGCAAACTGGCCGTCATGAGTAAGAGAATAAGAAGACTGTTATAAGACAACGCCCATTTTTTGAAAACATGGATTGCCAACATGGCCGCCATCAAGAAATGCAACAAGAGATAAAGTAACAAAGCAAATTCGTTGGTAAAAACCACCGCACTTTGTTGAGAAAGCATGAATAAATTCGCTAATACAAACAGCGCATTCAGTGCCAAGAACGCAATTGCCGCCAACATCAACAACGCAATAAATCCTTTCAAACGATTGCGAGAAATCACTAAAGCTAAATTCGCCAAAATAATCCCCACCAGAATTTGTGCCACAGGATTAAATTGAATGAAGTTTTCTTCGCCAACCAGCATCAAGCAATAGCCAATGACACCTAACATACCTATGAAACCGGCTATTTTTAATAAGAGATGACGTAATTTAACTTCAAACGGTTGCTTCCATGTGATGATAGTCATTGCTAAGCCACAAAGGCAAACCAAGTCCATGAATACATTGTGATAACTTGTCCCTAAACTGAACAAGATCCACACCATCCAAAACAGACCAAAATAAAGGTTTGCTCGCCCTAAACGGGAACGTTGGCCATTACAAATCTCACCTTTAATAAAGGCGAGCAGACAAAGCAGTTGTGCCGTTAACACACCAAGCGCCAAATGTGACATCGCGTTAGGCTGTGGCTGCAACCCGAAAGCAAAAAAATCAATAACGAGTAACAAAAAAATGGGGAAGAAAGACGAAAGTGCGGTTAAAAATTTAGGTTGTTCTTCGGACATATGATTTCCTTGTAATAAACAAAGACAAAAATTGCCGTGCATTATGCAAGAATTCCCAAAAACGGTCAAAAGTTAGGGCAAAAGTGCGGTTAAAAAAAGCAACGTTTTTTCAATCCTCGCAACACAAAATAAAGTTATGATCTAAAACATGGTATTTTGCCCTTTCTCTCTCTAAAATAACGCAAAAATTCACCGCACTTTAAGGAACCTTATGCTGCTCAGCATTCTCTATATCATTGGTATCACCGCAGAAGCCATTACCGGCGCCCTTGCTGCAGGTCGAGAGAAAATGGATATTTTCGGCGTCGTTATTATTGCCAGCATGACCGCTATCGGTGGCGGTTCCGTGCGCGATGTGCTCTTAGGGCATTATCCGCTTGGGTGGGTAAAACATCCCGAATATTTTATTATCGTCGCCTCGGCTGCGGTGTTAACCGTATTTATCGCGCCTTTTATTCGCCATTTCATGCGTTATTTTCACACCATTTTCTTGGTACTGGATGCCGTTGGGCTTATCGTTTTTTCCATTATTGGTGCTCAAATCGCGTTAGATATGGGGCACGGCACGACAATAGCCGTAATTGCCGCCATTATTACCGGCGCATTCGGCGGCGTGTTGCGTGATTTATTGTGTAATCGTATTCCACTCGTGTTCCAGAAAGAGCTATACGCCAGTGTGGCATTATTAGCGACGGCTATTTACATCGGTCTACAACATCTACAGGTAGATCAAAACATCGTGATTATCATTACCTTGATTGTCATTACCTTGATTGTCGGCTTTATTACCCGCTTACTGGCAATTTACTTTGAATGGGGCCTGCCGATTTTTGATTATCAGGAACAAGATATTTCAACGCATCATAAAGACGACAAATTACCGCAAAAAACGAAATAGGAGAAAAGATGTCCGTCAATTTAATTGAAATGGGAAAACAGGCGAAAGAGGCTGCTTTCGTACTTTCCCAGCTTTCCCAACGCGAAAAAAATCAAGCCTTAGCATTAATCGCCGAGCAATTAGAACAAGAACAAGCTCGTATCTTAGCCGCCAATGCGCAAGACATCGAAAGTGCCAAACAAAACGGTTTATCCGACGCCATTATTGATCGTTTATTGTTAACACCTGAGCGTTTACAGGGCATAGCTAATGACGTGCGTCATGTGATTTCCCTTGCTGATCCCGTTGGACGGATTATTGACGGAGGCGTGTTGGATAGTGGGGTCAAAATTGAACGAGTTCGCGTGCCTTTAGGGGTTATCGGCACGATCTACGAAGCGCGTCCAAATGTGACGATTGATGTGGCAAGTCTTTGTTTAAAAACCGGCAACGCTGTCATTCTACGCGGCGGCAAAGAAACACAACATTCCAATAAAATTTTGGTGGACGTGGTGCAAACTGCCTTAGCGCGTGCAGGTTTGCCCAAAGCGGCGGTTCAAGCCATTACCGATCCTGATCGTGCGCTGGTCATGGAATTACTGAAATTAGACCAATATGTCGACATGATCATCCCTCGTGGCGGAGCTGCGTTGCATCAATTGGCAAAAGAACATTCAACCATTCCGGTGATTGTCGGCGGCATCGGCGTTTGTCATATGTTCATTGAAGAAACCGCCGATTTGGAAAAAGCACTGCCGGTGATTTTCAATGCAAAAACACAACGCCCAAGTACCTGTAACACCTTGGAAACGCTGTTGGTGCAACGCAGAATTGCAAATGACTTTTTACCTAAACTGGCAGAAACGTTGAAAGAGAAAAACGTAAAATTACACGCAGATCCGACCGCACTTTTCTTATTGCAAAAAGCCGGTGCCAATGTGGTGCCATTAGTGGAAGCCGAACTGAAACAAGAATGGCTGTCATTGGATTTAAATGTCGTTGTCGTCGAAGATTTAGCACAAGCCGTCGCACATATTCGTCAATATGGCAGTCAACACTCCGACAGTATTTTGACCTCTTCGCAAAAGCAGGCACAGCAATTTATCGCGCAAGTGGATTCAGCGGCAGTTTATGTCAATGCCAGCACCCGTTTTACTGACGGCGGACAATTTGGTCTAGGAGCAGAAGTGGCGGTAAGCACACAAAAATTACACGCACGCGGCCCAATGGGATTAGAGGCACTCACCACCTATAAATGGGTGTGCGTAGGCGATTATTCGATCCGTTCTTAAAAAAGAGGGCATTTTTTAGATATTATTTAAAAATTAAAATTAATTGTTTGACAAAACTCCGGTAAATCAGTATTTGTAGGGTAAACACACAAATCATACTTATTTATCGGAGTTTTTTTTATGTCTCATCTTTCAGTCGCTAAATTCGGTGGCACCAGCGTCGCCAACTACCCTGCCATGCAATCTTGTGCCAACATCGTGATTGCCGATCCTAATACTCGCGTTGTTGTCCTATCTGCTTCCGCCGGTGTCACCAATTTATTGGTCGCCTTAGCAAACGGTTGTGAAGAACCGGAACGCAATAAATTGCTGAATGAAGTCCGTCAAATTCAAGAAAACATTTTGACAGAATTAAAAGACGACAGTCGCGTGCGTCCAAAAATCGAAGCCTTATTAGCCAATATCACCTCATTGGCGGAAGCCGCGAATTTAGCCACCTCCTTGGCATTAACCGATGAATTAATCAGTCATGGTGAAATGATGTCTTCCTTGATTTTTGTGGAAGTGTTGCGTGAATTACAAATTGAAGCCACTTGGTTGGATGTGCGTACTATTGTTGCCACCAACAGCCATTTCGGCAAAGCCGCACCAAACGATGAACAAACGCGTCAAAACTGCGATAACCTCTTGAAACCGTTAATCGAACGCGGTGAGTTAGTCATTACCCAAGGTTTTATCGGGCGTGATGAACAAGGTAAAACGACCACCTTAGGACGTGGCGGTAGCGACTATTCTGCTGCCCTATTAGCGGAAGTCTTAAACGCACAAGATGTGTTGATTTGGACCGATGTTGCCGGCATTTACACCACCGATCCTCGCATCGTGTCAAACGCACAACGCATTGATACCATGAGTTTTTCCGAAGCGGCAGAAATGGCAACCTTCGGTGCGAAAGTGTTGCACCCGGCAACCTTACTACCGGCAGTGCGTAGCAATATCCCGGTCTATGTCGGTTCCAGCAAAGCGCCACAAGAGGGCGGTACTTGGGTGACCCGCAATCCGCAACCTCGTCCGACATTCCGTGCAATTGCCCTACGTCGTGACCAAACCCTGCTCACACTCTCCAGCTTAAATATGTTGCACGCCCAAGGTTTCTTAGCGAATATCTTTACCATTTTAGCCAAACACAAAATCTCCGTAGATACCATTACCACATCGGAAGTCAGTGTTGCGTTAACCTTGGATAAAACCGGATCGGCATCTTCCGGTGCAAGCTTGTTATCAGAAGAATTACTCCGTGAATTAAGTGAATTTTGCACCGTGAAAGTGGATGTGGGTTTATCTTTAATTGCGTTAATTGGTAATGAGTTACATACAGCCTCCGGTGTTGCCAAACGGATTTTTGAAACCTTAGATGCGTATAATATCCGCATGATCAGCTATGGTGCCAGCACCAATAACATTTGCTTATTAGCTGACAGCGATAAGGCCGATGATATTGTTCGAGTCTTACATCGCTCTTTGTTTGAGTAAAACGCATGAAAAAATGACCGCACTTTGCGGTCTCCGTTGGAAAAAACTCATGTCTGTTTGATGTGGTTAAAGGGGAGAAGATGAGATGTCATTTTCTCCTCTTTTCATTGGATTTAGCGGTGTTTTCTCACTGATTTAGCTCTTTTACTAAGAGGTGTTGTTTACGCAGCCCCAAGACCAGCAACATGCCACCATAAACAATTGCGGCTAAAACAATCAGCCAGGCGAGCCAATGCACACGGGTAAGAAAACTCATGGTATTCCATTCAATGAGTGTTGGGCTGTTATACCAAACTAACAGTCCCATCATGGCAGCAGCACAAAAAACTTTCAGAAAAAACACCGCACTTTGACGGCTGAAATGATAGACGTCTGCTTTCGCCAAACCGCGATAAAGCAGATAGGCGTTTAACGTTGCCGACATGGCAGACGCCATCGCCAAGCCTACGTAACTGAAAGGAATCGCTAATAAATTGAACGCCATGTTGCTCACCATGGCAATGATGCCGATTTTCACTGGTGTTTTGGTGTCTTGGCGGGCGTAATAACCGTTTGCCAAAATCTTGATTAACATGAAGCTTAGAAGCCCTGCATTAAAGCCCCACAGGGAATAAGAGGCTGATTGCACATCACTAAAGGTAAAGCTACCCCGCATAAACAGCACGAGCAACATCGGTTGCGCTAACACAGCAATACCAATCATGGCAGGCACGCCGAGCAATAAAATCATGCGAACGCCCCAGTCCATTGTGTTGCGAAAATCTACCGCACTTTTGGCATTATCGTCACGATTCACATGGTGGCGGGCAAGGGTCGGCAAAATCACCGTAGAAATGGCGATACCGAACAACCCAAGAGGAAACTCTAACAAGCGGTCGGAATAATACAGCCAGCTGATGGAGCCCGTCATTAAAAAACTGGCAATAAAGGTATCAAGTAGCAAGTTGATTTGGCTCACGGAAACACCGAATAAGGCGGGGATCATCAGCGTGCGGATTTTCTTCACGCCTTCGTCATGCCATGCCCATTTTGGCTTCACCAATAATTTGGCTTGATATAAGAAAGGCAGTTGAAACAGAAATTGTAATAACCCACCGAGAAAGATCCCGATAGCCAAGCCTAAATCCGGATTTTCCAACTGCGGTGCCAGCCAAAGTGCGGTGGCAATCATGGCAATATTGAGCAACACAGGCGAGAACGACATCACACCGAATTTGCCGATGGTATTAAGAATCGCACCGGACAGCGCAACGAAGGTCACAAACCATAAATAAGGAAAGGTGATTTTGAGCAACAAGGAGGCTTGCGTGAATTTTTCCGCATTCGGCCCGTCATTCAGCCAATCCACAAACCAACCTGTGCCGAAAATGGCCGCGACCACCGGCGAGCCGATCATCGCTAATAACGTCACGACCGTGACCAAACCGCCCAACGTGCCCGACACTTTGCCGATAAATTCACGGGTTTTGGATAAATCACCGGATTTTTGATATTCCGCCAATACCGGCACAAACGCTTGTGAAAAGGCCCCTTCGGCGAATAATCGGCGGAGGAAATTAGGAATACGGTTGGCGAACAAAAATACGTCTGCCGCCGCACCCGCACCAATTAAATTGGCGATCACAACATCGCGAACCAAGCCTAATACACGCGAAACAAGCGTCATTCCGCTCACGATCATGCCGGATTTTAATAATCTTTTACTCAAAACGAATTACTCTGAATGATAAAATTTGCCTAATTGTATAGAAATTTCGTTTTTACGCTATATTCTAAGGGAAAAAACTGTTAAAATCCCGCGCACATCGTTTGGTGAGCCCATTTAGGAAGAGCTTGTTAAGTATAACGATGCCAACTTTCGGTTGTGTCTCACCGAAATCAACACAAAATTCCCGTTGACAAAAGTATAAGAAATCGGCATATTTACGCCCCTATTTTGTCACTATTAACTAACAGAAATTTTTAGGAGTTTGACCTTGGCTAATATCAAGTCAGCAAAAAAACGCGCGGTTCAATCTGAAAAACGCCGTCAACACAACGCAAGCCAACGCTCTATGATGCGTACTTACATCAAAAAAGTTTATGCTCAAGTAGCAGCGGGTGAGAAAGCAGCAGCTGAAGCAGCATTCGTTGAAATGCAAAAAGTTGTTGACCGCATGGCTTCTAAAGGCTTAATTCACGCTAATAAAGCAGCAAACCACAAATCTAAATTAGCTGCACAAATCAAAAAATTAGCTTAATTTTTGCCTTTTTATGATTAAAGAAAAACCGCTCATTTGAGCGGTTTTTTGTTTTACTTTTTGGATAGGACGAGAAGTAAAGTGCGGTGAGAAAATACCTCATTTTTCAACCGCACTTTTATCGCATTAATGTAACTCTTTGCCTTTTAATTCCGGCACTAAACACACTGTGGCTAACATATCAATGACATAAATCACCGCCAAAAAGGCAATGGCGGTTTGGAAGGAATACGCAGAAACCACTGCGCCCACCGCTACCGGGCCAAACCCGCCCACCGCACGTCCTAAGTTAAACAACACGTTTTGTGCGGTAGCGCGTGCTTGAGTTGGATAAGCTTCTGCCATTAAAGCACCGTAACCGCCCATCATGCCGTTAACAAACATCCCTAAGAATGCTCCGGCAATTAACATGGTATTCGGATCCGTTAATTGAGAATAGGCGATGATACTGACGACAGCCCCAGCTTGGAATAATAGAAAACTTGGTTTACGCCCAATATGATCGGCCAAACGCCCGAAAATCCAAATGCCCGCCATCATGCCGCAAACCGTTACTGCCGTCCATACGCCGGATTTCGTTAAGCTGAAACCAAGTTGTTTGGAGAGAAAGTTTGGCATCCAAATCATAATGCCGTAATAACCGAAGTTTTGCACGGAAGTCAGAATGACCACGCCTAAACTGATTTTGGCGGTGGCTTTATCTTTCACTAATAACTTGAATGACTCCAATTTAGATGCCCAACGGTTTGTTGTTGATTTTGGAAGTGCGGTCTGTTTTTGCACAAAAATTTCAGGCTCATGCAAACGGGCACGTAAATACCACGCGACAAATGCAGGGAAAATGCCCACCACAAACATGCCACGCCAACCGATTTGTGGCAATAATAATGGGGTTAACAATGCCGCGCCTAACACCCCGACCTGCCAACCAAGCGCCACATAAGAAGCCGCTTTTGCACGATGACGTGCCGGCCAAGCTTCCGCCGCCAACGCCATACCAATCCCGAACTCACCGCCTAAACCGATACCGGCGATCGTACGATAAACCAGTAAATCCCAATAACCTTGTGCCAATGCGCATAAACCGGTAAATACCGCAAAAAGAATGATCGTCCACGTTAACACGCGCACACGGCCATATTTATCACTTAATGCACCGAAAACGATGCCACCGAAAACAGCACCAACCAATGTCCAAGTGACTAAAGAACCGCCTTGCGCTGGGGTTAACCCCAAATCGGCAGAGATGGCACTTAACATAAAACCGAGGATAAGAAGATCGAAACCGTCCATCGCATAGCCAACGGCAGAACCTAGCAAGGCTTTCCAGCCATAGCTATTTACTTTTGTAGTCATGTTGAATTGTCCTTCTGTTACTCACAGGTAACATTTAAAGTTTATAAAGATGTGATTTTTTAGCTTGCAGAAAACAAGGCCAAAAAATTGTGCGCTAGTTTACTGCTTTTTAAGAAAATTTCAATGAATGGCATGATAAAATCGGTAGAGGATTTGGCGTTCCTCTCGTTAAATTTCTTACACGGTGGTACAATCGCCGCTTAATTTTATTCGCTAAGAGATACGTTATGTCCCGTCAGAAAAAGACCCGTCGCGTGACGGATATTATGCCGACCCGCAAAACCGATAAAAAACCGACCGCACCACGTTCAGGTCGTCAGGCAACGCGTTATGAACTTGATGCAAAGGCGCGTGAAGAGAAGAAAAAACGTAAACACAAAGGATTAGCCTCAGGTTCCCGCCATAGTGCGGTGAATGCGAAAGCCGAAAATCAAGCGTTGGAGATGAAAGATCCGCGCATTGGCAGTCGTAAAAAAGTACCGTTAATCGTGGAATTCGTCAATAAACCAGAAAAAGGGCAACGTATTCCAATACCACAAACCGAATCAAAAGCGCCATTGGATCCAATGATAGAATTGACGCAATTGGAAAATAATGAATGCTTAAATCACTTGTTGGATCAACTGGAAGAAGGCAAGCAATTGTCTCTCAAAGATCAGCAATTTGTGGATGAGTGCTTGGCGCGAGTCGCACAATTAATGGAAGAATTGGGTATTGTGGAAGACGAGGAAAACGCCGAAGATTTATACCGCACTTTTGAGACAATCAACATTAACCAATTCAAATAAACCCGTTATTTATTATGTGGAAGACAGTGTTATTGCTTGTGGCAGTTTGTATCATTGTGGGGATGATAGGCTATGCCACCTATTTATTGCTTGCCTTGCAAAAGCAAAAAAAGGCGTTGCAACAAGCTCGTCGAAACCGAATCAATCGTATTAAGGAAAGCATCGAGATCATTGCCAAAGCCATGCTGAATGGCGATTGCAATCTTTCCGAGGGCGTGTTGCGTCTGAAAATGCTATTAGAACCGGTGGGAATGAGCATTAAAAACCATGTTACCATGCTGCAGTTATATGAAGTGGTTGAAACGATGCCGACACATGAGGCGCGCAAAGCATTAAAAAAGAACGAACGTATGCGTTTAGATTTGCAACGTGAAAGTGCTGAAGCGGCACTTGAAAAAAACATTAAGTTGGAGTTACATCAGCTATTGGCTGATATTGAAAAATTATAAAAAATATTGGGAGAAATTTAATGTCTGAGATTATTTGGGATTTGGCATTAATTCAGAAATACAATCAATCCGGTCCGCGTTATACGTCTTATCCGACAGCATTGGAATTTAATGAACATTATACGAACGAGGATTTTATCGCGGCTACACAGCGTTATCCTGACCGCCCGCTGTCGTTATATGTACACATTCCGTTTTGTCATAAACTTTGTTATTTCTGTGGTTGTAATAAGGTCATCACCCGTCATCAACATAAAGCGGATATCTATTTAGATTTTCTTGAAAAAGAAATCAAAGCGCGGTCGAAATTATTTACAAATCGCGTGGCGACCCAAGTGCATTGGGGCGGCGGCACGCCGACCTATTTAACGGAAGAACAATCTGCCCGTTTAATGAATATGCTGCGTGAACACTTCAAGATCGCCGAAAATGCAGAAATAAGTATTGAAATGGATCCGCGTGAAATTGAGCTTTCTATGCTGGATCATTTGCGCAACATTGGTTTTAACCGTATTAGTATGGGCGTGCAAGATTTCAATAAAGGCGTGCAAAAAGCGGTGAATCGCGAGCAAGATGAGGCATTTGTCAATGCTTTATTGGTGCGCGCCCGTGAGTTGGGTTTCCAATCGACTAATTTGGATTTAATTTACGGTCTTCCGTTGCAAACCGTAGAAAGTTTTATGTTCACATTGCAAAAAGTGATTGAGCTCAATCCTGATCGTCTCAGTGTGTTTAACTATGCCCACCTGCCTAGTCGTTTTGCCGGTCAGGCGAAAATTAAAGAATGGCAATTACCTAAGCCGGAAACCAAGCTGGAAATTTTGCAAAAAACCATCGAAACCTTGGGAAATGCCGGCTATAAATTTATCGGTATGGATCACTTTGCGAAACCGGATGATGAACTTGCCATTGCACAGCAAAAAGGCATTTTGCATCGTAATTTCCAAGGTTACACCACACAGGAAGAATGCGATTTGCTGGGATTGGGAGTGTCGGCTATTAGCTTGTTAGGCGACACCTACGCACAAAACCAAAAAGATCTGAAAACCTATTATGCCCACGTGGAGGAAAATGGCATTGCTTTACACAAAGGCTTGGCGATGACAGAAGAAGATTGCCTACGTCGTGATGTGATTAAACAATTAATTTGTAACTTTAAATTAGCGTATGCGCCATTAGAAAAACAGTACAACATTAACTTTAAACAACACTTTGCAGAAGATTTGGCGTTGCTAGCGCCTTTGGCAGCCGACGGTTTGTTAGAGATTGGCGATGAACAAATTGTCGTTTCTCCGAAAGGCCGTTTGTTGATTCGTAATATTTGTTTGTGTTTTGACACTTACTCTCGCGTACAAGCCAAGCAACAGCAATTTTCGCGGATTATTTAAGAAAAGCCGACATCGTATTTCCGGCTTGCTTTTTGCCGGGAAAAGAGTACAATCCACAGGCTTTTTGTCTATATATACAGAGAAAAAAGTAAGTTTAACTCTCATTTAACTTTCGATATTTGAGAGTTTTCTTTTTGTAATTAAATTATTAGAGGAAGGTTATGGTAACCATTCGTTTATCTCGTGGCGGAGCTAAAAAACGCCCATTTTACCAAATCGTAGTTGCTGACAGCCGTTCACCACGTGACGGTCGTTTCATTGAGCGTGTTGGTTTCTTCAATCCAATCGCACAAGGCAATGCAGAACGTGTTCGTATCAATTTAGACCGTGTTAACCACTGGGTTAGCCAAGGTGCTTCATTGTCTGATCGCGTTGCGACTTTAGTAAAAGAAGCGCAAAAAGCTGCGTAATTTTACTTTTTTGAGGTGATGAATATGCAACAACAAAGAATCGAAACTGTCGGCAAATTAGGTTCGACTTATGGTATTCGCGGTTGGTTACGTATTTACTCATCCACAGAACAAGCTGAAAGTATCTTTAATTATCAACCTTGGTTTTTGAAAATCAAAGGGCAGTGGCAGCCAATCGAACTGGAAAACTGGCGTCATCATAATCACGAACTGATCGTTAAATTAAAAGGCGTGGATGATCGTGAAGCGGCGCAAATTCTTGCCAATGTGGAAATCGGTGTCGATTTATCGGTATTTCCAACCTTGGAAGAAGGGGATTACTACTGGCACGATTTAATCGGTTGTGCGGTGGTGAACCTAGAAGGTTATGCCATGGGAACCGTGACTGAAATGATGGAAACCGGTTCCAATGATGTATTGGTGGTAAAAGCCAATGTAAAAGATGCTTTCGGGAAACAAGAGCGGTTAATTCCGTTCTTGTATGAACAAGTAGTTAAAAGAGTCGATCCCGCCACTAAGACGATTACAGTGGATTGGGACGCTGGTTTCTAATCTCAGGTATGCCGTAGCGCTTTGCGGTAACATTAACATAAGGCTCAAAAGTTAAGGCTAAATTATGTGGATTGGGGTAATAAGTCTGTTCCCTGAAATGTTTAAAGCAATTACGGAATATGGGGTAACCGGCAGGGCTGTTAAGCAAAACCTGTTACAAGTGCGGTGCTGGAATCCAAGAGATTTTACGCACGATAAGCATAAAACCGTGGATGACCGTCCTTATGGCGGAGGCCCGGGAATGCTGATGATGGTGCAACCATTAAAGGATGCTATTGATTCGGCAAAAGAAGTCGCAGGTGAAGGTGTGAAAGTGATTTATCTCTCGCCGCAAGGTCGTAAACTCGATCAACAAGGCGTAGAGGAATTAGCGCAGAATCAGAAGTTAATTTTGTTATGCGGCCGCTACGAAGGCATTGACGAGCGTTTGATTGAAACGGTTGTTGATGAAGAATGGTCGGTAGGTGATTATGTCCTCACTGGTGGTGAATTGCCGGCAATGACGTTAATTGATGCAGTTGCCCGATTTATCCCAGGTGTGCTTGGTAAACAAGCTTCCGCCGAGGAAGATTCGTTTGCCGACGGATTACTGGATTGCCCGCATTATACGCGCCCTGAAGTGCTTGACGGATTAACTGTGCCCCCCGTGCTGATGTCGGGACACCATGAAGAAATTCGTAAATGGCGATTAAAACAATCGTTATTGAGAACATGGTTACGACGCCCTGAGCTACTGGAAGGCCTAGCTCTGACTGACGAACAACGTAAGCTGTTAAAACAGGTGAAAGCCGAATATAACAGTAAACTCAGTTAATTCTAGGATCAAAAAGGATCAAAAATGTCTAACATCATTAAACAACTTGAACAAGAACAATTAAAACAAAACGTACCAAGCTTCCGTCCAGGTGACACATTAGAAGTGAAAGTATGGGTTGTTGAAGGTAGTAAGCGTCGTTTGCAAGCATTCGAAGGCGTGGTTATTGCAATTCGTAACCGTGGCTTGCATTCTGCATTCACCCTACGCAAAATCTCTAACGGTGTTGGTGTTGAGCGTGTATTCCAAACTCACTCTCCGGCAGTGGATAGCATCGTAGTGAAACGTAAAGGTGCGGTACGTAAAGCGAAACTTTACTACTTACGCGCACTTTCCGGTAAAGCAGCTCGTATTAAAGAGCGTTTAGGCGAATAATTTCGTATATTTAGAAGAATCTGCACGCGAAACGTTAGATAACATAAGTAACGGACGAAGGTGCAGATTTTTTTATTTGTTAGCGTCCGACTATCGCCTCAGCCACAGGGTTTTCTATCAATTTTTTCCTTTTTCTTTCTCTCTTTTCTTCCTATTCTCTTACTTGTTTTCTCCTTAAATCACGTCATTAATGCTTTTAACCTATTGATAAGTTTTGATTTACAAATCATTGAAGAGGGTTATAATAAATGCGACTTATTATCAGTTAAAGAAAATTCCTATTTATAGTTTTCTTTTACTTATTTTTTCGAGCCTATTCAAAGGAAAAACAAATGCCGCAGATTTTTGACTTTTTACAAAAGTACAGTGATTACATTATTATCGGTTTATTGCTTTTTATGAGCATCTTAATGCTCGCCATGGTGATTGAGCGTTTTATTTTCTTAGCCCGCGTTAAAGTCAGTCAATATTCCACCATTCATGCACTTGAAATTGATTTAAACCGCAATCTCACTGTAATTTCCACCATCGGCGCGAATGCACCTTATGTTGGTCTGCTAGGAACCGTTATCGGCATTCTTTTAACCTTTTATCAAATCGGTCAAGCCGGTGGCGAAGTCAATGCCGGCGAGATTATGATGCATTTATCTTTGGCGTTAAAAGCGACCGCACTTGGTATCTTGGTGGCGATCCCGTCCATGATTTTCTATAACGCATTAGGACGCAAGGTTGAAGTCAACCGTTTAAAGTGGAAAGTATTAAATTCTCAAAAAAATAAAGACGATAGCGAACATAAGGAATAGTCTGTGAAAAAGTTTGATGAAATCAACATTATCCCTTTTATTGATATTATGTTGGTATTGTTGGCTATCGTGTTGATTACCGCCTCTTTCATTTCACAAGGGAAAATTCAAGTGAATGTGCCGAAAGCGAGTGCTTCCGTCGCGTTTAAGTCTAGCGAGTTGGCAAAATTATTGACTGTTACGGCAAAGGGTGAGTTGTTTTTTAATGACAAACCGACCACGCTTGAAGCGCTGGAGACTGAAATTGCCGGTTGGGATAAAACCCAAAAAGTGACCTTAAAGATTGATGCGGATGCCACATTCCAAGATTTTGTGTCTGTCACGGATTTATTGGCGAAAAATGACATTAAAGATGTCGCCATTGTGGCAACGAAAGATAAAAGTGGCGAGAAACCCAAAAACACGAATCCGCAGGCGCTCAAATCAGTGGAATCTCAAGGGATAAAACCTGCAGAACAAGCCGTCGGTGCCGGCAAGTAGGAGAATGTGAATGCAGAATGCAAAACGTTCACTCTTGAGCTTTCTCTTATCTGCTGCGATTCATATTGCGATAATAGTTTGGCTTTTTGGCAGCCATGTGAATACCACGGATACGAGTGCTAACAGTGCGACCGGTGAAATTTCAACCAGTATTTCCATGGAAATGATGATGGCCATGGTCGAGGCTGATCCGCCGCCGGTGGAAGAAAAAGCCCCGGAACCGGAAAAACAGGAAACCGTTGAGGATCCAACCGTTAAACCGGAACCACCAAAGGTTGAAAAACCAAAAGAACCGGAAAAGCCGCAAGAGCCGAAAGAGAAGCCAAAAGAAAAACCTAAACAAAAGCCAAAAGAAAAACCAAAAGTCAAACCAAGCCCTGATGCGCAGATAGGCGATAGAACAGTTGAATCTAACGCTTCTGTGAATTCAAAGGCAACGACAACCGGTCCAGCAACGACGACGAATCCTAACTTAATGGGGAATGGCGCTAGCGGTAGTGAGCTTGATGCTTACCGTTCTGCGTTGCGCCGTGAAATTGAGCGACACAAACGCTATCCTGCTCGCGCGAAAATGATGCGTAAGCAGGGCGTGGTGACGGTTTCCTTTACTATTGGTGCAGATGGTTCTATCACTGGCGTAGCGATTGCGAAGAGTTCAGGGGTTGAAGATTTGGATAATGCAGCGTTAAGTGCGGTAAATAGCGCCAGATCGATTGGGCCTCGACCGGCAGGTATGGGCGCATCGATTTCTGTGCCGATTAGTTTTAAAATCGATTAGTTTTAAAATCGATTAGTTTTTCTTACTGACAAAATATGCCTCGGGATTGTGTGACAACCTGAGGCGTATTTTTTTGCGGTTAGCCTTAAAAAGAAAAATAGGCTAAAATCAGGGCATTTTTAACCACGAGAAATTCCTTTATGTCAGTAAAAACTCTTGAAAATCAGACCGCACTTTTACAGCAACAAGAACAACAATTACGCGATGCGGTCAGTCTTGCCCTTGAAATTGCACAAAAAGCCGGTGCGGCGGCTGAAGTGGGGGTGACGAAATCCGGAGGGTTATCGGTTTCTACCCGTTTAAAAGATATTGAAAACGTTGAATTTAATAATGATGGCGCATTAGGCATTTCAGTTTATTTAGGTCAACAAAAAGGCAATGCCTCCACTTCCGATTTAAGCCCTGAAGCCATTAAAAATACCGTAGAAGCCGCATTAGCGATTGCGAAATATACCTCACCCGATGATTGTGCCGGTTTAGCCGACAAAGCATTAATGGCATTTGATGCACCGGATCTAGATTTGTATCACGCGGCAGATATTGATGTGGATCGTGCTGCGCAGTTGGCATTAGAGACAGAAAAAGCGGCGCTAGAATTTGACAAACGCATTGTCAACAGCGAGGGCGCGTCTTTCAACGCTCATACCGGCGTGCGGGTGTATGGAAATAGCCATGGTATGTTGCAAAGTTATTTGTCTAGCCGCTATTCGTTGTCTTGCTCAGTTATCGCTGCACATGATGATCAACTGGAACGGGATTATGAATACACGGTTTCTCGAGATATGAATGCCTTGGAAAAGGCACAATGGGTGGGGGAAAATGCCGCACGAAAAACCCTTGCTCGTTTACAACCGCAAAAAATCGCCACGCAGCAAGCACCGGTAATTTTCTTAAATGATGTGGCGACCGGCTTAATCAGCCATTTAGCTGCGGCTATTAGTGGTGGCAGTTTATATCGTAAAGCCAGTTTCTTGCTAGATCATCTTGGCAAGCAAGTTTTGCCGGATTGGTTTCATATTAGTGAAAAACCACATTTAATTGGCCGCCTTGCCTCAACGCCATTTGATAGCGAAGGCGTTAGAACGCAGGATTTGGAGATTATTCGTCAAGGGATTTTGCAAACCTATTTGCTCACCAGTTATAGCGGTCGTAAGCTGGGTATGCAAAGCACGGGACACGCCGGTGGCATTCACAACTGGTTGGTCCAGCCCAATTCATCTGGAAAACTGACCGCACTTTTACGTGAAATGGGACGCGGGTTATTGGTAACAGAAGTGATGGGGCAAGGGGTAAATTTGGTTACCGGTGACTACTCACGTGGCGCCGCCGGGTTCTGGGTGGAAAACGGTGAAATTCAATATCCGGTGGCTGAAATCACCATTGCTGGCAGATTGCAGGATATGTTACGTAATATTGTGGCAGTTGGGGATGATATTGAACATCGTTCGAATATCCAGACCGGTTCGATCCTGTTGGAAAATCTGAAAATTTCCGGAAATTAGATTCTATTTTATTAAATGATAATAATTCTTATTGACAAGAATGAGATCTCTGATACAATGCGTTCCATCTGTTAAGTATTGCAGTTAAGGTGATTGGTTTCATTTTAAAGTTTGCATCATGCTCCATAACAGGTAGAGTAAAAAGTAAATTCGTTAGGGTATTCAAAAGACTGAAGTTTAGACTTCAGTCTTTTTTTTGCTAAAATACTCGCACGTTATCCCCAGTTAAAGGCAGTTGTTCTATGAAAAAACACCATGTTGATATTCTGATTTCCGAACAGGATGTGCGCAGTCGCATTGCGGAATTAGGCCAAGAAATTACCAATTTTTATCAACATAAAAATATCCATACGCCATTGGTTGTTGTCGGCTTGTTACGTGGTTCTTTCATGTTTATGGCAGATTTGGTGCGCGAAATTCACTTGCCTGTGGAAATCGATTTTATGACCACATCCAGTTACGGTAATGCCATGAATTCTAATCATGATGTGCGTATCAGCAAGGATCTTGATGGCGACATTAAAGGCAAACATGTGCTGATCGTGGAAGATATTATCGATACCGGCTACACCTTACAAAAAGTGCGTGATATTTTAAATCTACGCGAGCCGAGTTCGTTGACCATTTGCACGTTATTGGATAAACCTTCACGCCGTGAAGTGGATGTGCCGGTTGATTGGGTAGGATTCACTATTCCTGATGAGTTTGTTGTCGGCTATGGTATTGATTATGCACAACGCCATCGTAATCTCGGCTACATTGGCAAAGTGATTTTGGACGAATAGATAAGCCCACCAGATGGGAACATCAACAGACGCTGATTTCCCATCTTAAATGAGGCGGATTAATAATCGCTATTATTGTCTTTAATCCCTTTCACAATAGCAATACCGGCACTGGCACCAATGCGTGTTGCGCCGGCTTCAATCATCGCAAGCGCTGTTTGCGTATCTCGAATCCCTCCGGAGGCTTTTACACCCATGTCTCCAACTACCTGTTTCATTAGTGCCACATCTTCGACGGTCGCACCGCCCCGATTAAAGCCGGTTGATGTTTTAACAAAGGCGACCCCTAAGGCTTTACTGATTTCACAGGCTTTTACAATCTCCTCTTTTGTGAGCAAGCAGGTTTCTAAAATGACTTTTAACGGTTTGCCCTGACAGGCGGCTAAGACGGCTTGAATATCTTCTTTTACAGCGGCCCATTGATTTGATTTAATCCAGCCCACATTGATGACCATATCAATTTCATCTGCACCGGCAGCAATGGCGGCTTGTGTTTCAAATACTTTGACTGAGGTTAAATTCGCGCCTAATGGAAAGCCGACAACAGTACAAATTTTTACCGGTGTACCGGCCAATTTTTGTTTGGCCAAAGGAATATGACAAGTGTTAATGCAAACTGAAAAAAACTGATATTCAATGGCCTCATCGCATAATGTTAAGATATCCGCTTCTGTTTTTTCTGCAGTTAGCGCGGTGTGATCAATGTAGTGAGCGAGGTGCTTTGCGTTCATTATGAAGACTCCTGTTATTGCAAATAAATAGAAGTAAATTATAACGCAAAGACCTATCGGGGTTATGATCTGGATGCTATTTTGTGTATTTAGCGATCATGAATGTGATGGTTCACATACACGTCAAAGCGATGATTCTTCGTTTCGCGCGAAAAGTGCGGTGCTTTTTGCGCGAGAAAATCCGCGTAGTCGGGGCGTTTCACTACGACGCGTTGACGGGCGAGTTGAAGCGCAGGCGCAAGCAGTTCGTCCGCATCTAAATCGGCACCGACCAAATGTTGAAACACGCGCATTTCTTTTTTCACCAAGGCACTTTTGGCTTTGTGCGGGTACATGGGGTCGAGATACACCACGTCAGCGAAATCCGTATCAGGATTCAGTTGATTGATGTGTTGATAAGGCAACAGTTGCATATTTTGTTGCATCCATGGACCGATTTCTTCGTCGGCATAAGCACGTTGTAAGCCATCTTGTAACAACAAACGTACGACCGGATGGCGTTCAACCAGTTTCACTTGGCAACCGAGTGCCGCCAATACAAAGGCATCACGCCCTAAGCCTGCCGTCGCATCAATGACTGTCGGCAGCTTATCTTGTTTAATACCTACCGCTTTTGCCACCGCTTCACCGCGACCGCCACCAAATTTGCGGCGATGTGCCATGGTACCGCCGACAAAATCCACAAATACTGCGCCTAATTTAGGCTCGTCTAATTTGCGTAATTCTAAGCGCGTCACGCCTTCCGCTTCCGTCCACACCAATGCCAACGGGCTGTTGGGATCGTGCGTTAAGCCGGCTTCGGCAAAAAGTGCGGTAGAATTTTGCAGCGTTTGGGTTTCGCAGAGAAGTTGGATGTTCATGTTTATCCCTTTCTCACCAACCACACGCCCGATTCCATATGTTCCGTGTAAGGAAACTGATCGAACAAGGCGGCTTTTTCAATGTGATGGGTTTGGCTGAGGGCTTTCAGGTTGTCGCACAACGTATGCGGGTTGCAGGAAATATACAAAATGCGCTCATATTGTTGCACCAGTTTAACGGTCTCCGCATCTAAGCCGGCACGTGGCGGATCAACGAAAATAGTGTTGCATTCATAGGCTTTCAAATCAATGCCTTTTAAGCGATTAAATTCGCGCACGCCTTGCATGGCTTGCGTGAATTCTTCCGCTGACATTCGGATGATTTGTAAATTGTTTATCTGATTCGCTGCGATGTTAAATTGCGCGGCGGCTACCGAAGGCTTGGCAATTTCTGTCGCCAAGACTTTGCGGAAGTTTTGCGCTAGTGCGATAGAAAAATTGCCGTTGCCGCAATAAAGCTCCAATAAGTCCCCGTGGCTATTACGCGTGCAATCCACCGCCCATTCCAACATTTTGCTGTTTACTGCCGCGTTTGGTTGCGTGAAGCTGTTTTCCACTTGGCGATAAATGTAGCCTTTGCCGTGAACGTTTAGGATTTCATCTACATAATCCTGTTCCAGACAAATTTTCTGCTTACTGGCACGTCCGACAATTTGCACGTTAAAACCTTGCTGTTGGAGTTGTGAACGCAAGGTTTGCGCCGCGGTTTGCCACTCGTCATCCAAAGTTTTGTGATACAACAAACTGACGATAATCTGTTGACTTTGCGTGCTTAAATAATCGATTTGGAACAATCTGTGGTGTAAGACTTTTTGCTGTTTTAACAACGGTAACAATGCCGTCATCATGCGATTAATCAGTTCGCTGGCGATAGGGAAATTATCTACCCGATAACGTTGTTTGCTCTGTTGGTCGAACATGATGTGATAGAAATCATCGCCGTCGTGCCAAATGCGAAATTCCGCACGCATACGGAAATGCTGCGTTGGCGAGGCGAACACCTGCAAATCAGGTGCATTAAATGGCGATAAAAGTGCGGTCAGTTTTTGTTGCTTTTCTGCGAGCAATTCGGCGTAACGATCAACGGGTAAATTAAGCATAGCATTCATGGGATTGGCGGTCGTAAAAACAAAAGGCTCGGAATCCCAAGCCTTCTGATTGTTGTTTAAGTGATTAGTCTGCCGAGTAGTCGTCCAGATTGTCCACGCCAACCACACCGGATAAGGTATAAAGGCGTTTGTTGGTAGAGATACGGCTGCGATATTTCTGCCAAGTTTTTTCAAAGAAGGTTTCTGCGGCACGTTCACCACGACAGAACGCCACGAAGTCTTTTTCTTCTTGCGTTTCCGGTTTGCGTTCGCCGGCATCTAATGCACGGAAAGCCTGACCGTGTTGCTCTAAGGCTTGTGCTTCTTTGATGGTGTAATCACCGTGGCGGGCAAAACCGCGCGGATAATTTTTGTCGTCAAAAAAACGACGGGTTACGCTAAAACTCTCAGCCATATAATCCTCTAAAATACGTATCAAAAATAAAATCGGCAGGCATTAAACCAATTTTTCGTTATTTTTGCAATAAACCTTTTACGGTTTGCACATATTCATCCACAAAACTGTTTTCATTATGGGCTAAGCCTTCCATATTCACGCGATATTTGCCGTTAACATAAAAATCCGGTACGCCGCGCACTTGGTATTTTGCCACTAAGTTTTGCTGTTTGCTGACTAAACCATTGACGGCAAAGCTATTAATGCCACCATCGAATTGTTCAGCAGAAATGCTGTTATCAATGAAGATTTGACGAATGTCATCCATGGATTTTAATGCGTTAGCCTGTGCTGCTTTAAATAATGGCATTCTGACTTTTTCTTCAGCATTAATGGCTAAGGCTAATGCCCATGCGCGAGTGAGGTTTTCTGATTGACGACCTAAGAAGTCCACGTGGTATTGTTTGAATGATGTGCCTTCAGGTAATGCCTCGGCAATTTTTTGCGGAATATGATATTGAGTTTCAAAAGCATAGCAATGTGGGCAATAGAAAGAGAAAAATTCGATCACTTCAGGTTGTGCGGTGCGCTGTTGTCCTTCAATGACAAGATATTGTTTACCTTCCGTTAAATCCAACGCGTGTGTAGAAAGTGAAAAGGCAGCGGCCATTGCTAAAAAGAACCATTTTTTCATGTGTCATCCTCAACTAATTGATTTATTTAATAATACCGCGTGCTTTTAATAACGCAGTTTTAAAGTCTTCTTCATAATCTTTTTTAATGCCGGGAATCGGCTCGAATTTGTCTTTGCCGGCCATTTTTAAGTGATAAATAACGACTTCGTCAGGCAGTTCCGCAAGCGGTTTGTCAAACCCGGCTTCATCAGCGATTTTTTGTAAAATCTGCATTAATGAGAGATCGGCGTCTTTAGACCAATAAGGTTGTAAAAGTTCCAACACTTCATTCAGGCGATGACATTTCATACGCATTTCCTTATTATTGAAAAAAAATTAAGCAAGATCATACTGTAATTAACCTCGGAAGAAAATATGACAATGTCAATTAGTGCCGTCATTTTAGCCGGCGGACAAGCTAAGCGAATGGGCGGCGCGGATAAGGGATTGCAATTATTGCACGGTAAGCCGCTGTTTCAATTTATTTACGACCGCCTACGTTTGCAAGTGGAACAGATTTCTGTTAACGCCAATCGCAATCAGGCGATTTATGCGACGGCCGGGTTGCCGGTGTTTGGCGATAATCTCGAAGGCTTTCACGGGCCGTTAAGTGGGATTTTGACCGCGTTGGAACGTGCTGACACGGATTTTGTGTTATTTGTTCCTTGTGATAGCCCATTCTTCCCGGACAATTTACTGGAAAAATTGAAAAGTGCGGTGGATTTTCACGGCGTTTCTATTGCTTATGTGCATGATGGCGAACGTGAGCATCCTACGTTTTGTTTAATGGCGCGCAGCCTAAAAGACAAGTTGGCGGCTTATTTAGCTTCCGGCGAGCGCAGAATGTTGCAGTTTATGCGTCAAAACGAGGCGGTGAGTGTGGACTTTTCCGAAAATAAACAGGCATTCACCAACATCAATACATTAGCGGATTTAACGTATTTTAATCAGCAGAAGGATTTTTCGGGGTTTATTGCTAAATAGGGGAGCTGCGTTATAGAATAACAGCTTATTTTTATTTATGGTTAAGTGAAATTTAAAGGTTTCTCATGTTAAAAAAACTTTCTGTTTGTTTTTTAATTGGTACGCTCAGTGCGTGTTCGTTTTCCTCTTATTTGCCTTTTTCTTCCGCGCATAAAAAAACGGTGATTAATTTAGAACAATCAAAAATCGATAAAAAATCTTATGCGACTGCCTATGCGGCAACGGTTGAAACATATGAAGGTCGTGTTGATCGTGATTATTATGTGAATTCTTTTGCCAGCGGTGCGAACGATTGGTATTTAGGTCGAATTCTTGTGCCGGTGGAACAAATCAAAGAAAAATTACATAAAGGCGGACATGACTCGAATATCTATGCGTATTACAGTGGCGTGATCCATGCGGCGGCGTTACAAACCAATTTTGGTAAGCTGAATGCAACATGTTGGAGCCATATTGATACACCAAGCGTGACCCAAGGTATTTATGATGCCATGTTAGATTTACAGCGTGGCAAAGTACGGTCTGAAAATGACGAATATATCGTGCAAGGTTCAGAAGAATTGCTCAAACTTTGCGGTGGCAAATAATCAAAAAACTGTCGGTTTTTACCGGCAGTTTTTTGTATTTTAAAACCCAGCTGAAAGGTTTTTGCAGGATTCAGCACCCCATTGATACCCTCGTAGAAACAAGGAGACAGAATGTTTAATTTACCCGAAAGCAACATTCATTTAGCGGCTCAAGCTGACAATAAGCAACAAGCCATTACGCTGGCAGCCAATGCCCTTGAACAGGCTGGTTATGTAGAAAGCGGTTATTTACAAGGCATGTTAGGGCGCGAACAACAAACATCGACCTTTTTAGGCAATGGCATCGCCATTCCGCACGGCACGTTAGACACCCGTGGTATGGTAAAAAACACCGGCGTACAGATTTTCCAATTTCCACAAGGGATTGAATGGGGCGAAGGTAATATCGCCTATGTGGTGATCGGCATTGCGGCACGTTCTGACGAGCATTTGGCATTATTGCGTCAACTGACTCACGTTCTCGGCGATGAAGACACGGCTACAAGATTAGCCACGCTCACCGATGTGAAAAAATTCCGCGCCATTTTAATGGGCGAAGCAGACGAATTGAATGTGGCTGCCGAAAACATCAGCTTGGATGTGGACACCAGCAGTTTGCTCACTCTAATTGCCATTAATGCCGGCAAATTAGAACAACAAAGTGCGGTCAATCATCAGTACGTTTCGGAAGTCATTGCCAATCCGGCATTGCCGTTGGCGCAGGGTTTATGGGTGACCGATGCCGCAGTCGGCAATCAAAAAAATGGGCTGGCGTTCAGTCGCGCAAAACAGGCGTTTAATGTGAATAATAAAATGGTGCATGGCGTGGTAACTGTGGCTTATGTCAACGAGCAAATTGACGACACGTTAGCTCGTCTGTTAGATGCCAAGGTACAGCAAATCTTGTTAAACGGCGACAGCACACAGATTGCTGTAGCATTAAACGGCAAGGCGATTCCGCAAGTCGCGACACAGACAACATCAACCATTTCTGTTACGCCATCTGTCACGGGAAATCGTGTTGTCGGCACCTTTACCATTCGTAACGAACACGGCTTACACGCCCGTCCTAGTGCCATTTTAGTGAACGAAGTGAAAAAATTTACTTCTCAAATAACCGTAGAAAACCTCACGCGCGGCAGTGCGCCGGTGAGTGCTAAGAGCTTGATGAAAATTGTCGCTTTGGGCGTGACGCAAGGTCATCGTTTACGTTTTGTAGCAGAGGGCGAGGATGCACAAGCTGCAGTGGAAGCTATTGGTAAAGTGATTGCGTCAGGACTTGGCGAAGCGATTTCTTCCGTGCCACCAAGTGAACCGGACACCATCGAAGTGATGGACCAAGTTGCACTAACCACTTCTGAGCCAACAACTTCTGCGCCAAGTGGTGAAAGTGCGGTGGAAAATCTGAGTGAATCTGTAGAAGGGGTTTTTGAAGTCAAAAATGAACATGGATTGCATGCGCGCCCAGCAGCGATTCTCGTCAGTGAAGTGAAAAAATATAACGCCAATGTTGCCGTACAAAATCTCGATCGCAATACGCCATTTGTTAGCGCAAAAAGCTTAATGAAAGTGGTGGCGTTAGGTGTAGTGAAAGGCCATCGTTTACGTTTTGTGGCCACCGGAGAGCAAGCACAACAAGCTATTGAGGGTATCGGGGCTGCAATTAACGCAGGATTAGGGGAATAATGATGGCAAATGTTGCAACTATCACCTTAAACGCCGCTTATGACTTGGTCGGGCGTTTAAAACGTATCGAATTGGGCGAAGTCAACACCGTGGAAACCCTCGGGCTTTTTCCTGCAGGCAAAGGCATTAACGTGGCGAAAGTATTAAAAGATTTAGGCGTTGATGTCACGGTGGGCGGTTTTCTTGGCGAAGATAACCAAGGGGACTTTGTTACGCTTTTCGACAAACTGGGATTACAAGACAAATTCCAGCGCGTGCCAGGCAGAACCCGAATCAACGTGAAAATTACCGAAACCGACGCGGATGTTACCGATTTAAACTTTTTAGGCTATGAAATCAGTGACAGCGCATGGCAACAATTTGTGGCGGATTCTCTCGCCTATTGTCAATCTTTTGACATCGTCGCTGTGTGCGGCAGTTTACCGCGTGGCGTGACGCCGGACTTGTTCGCCGATTGGCTAAAACAACTCCATCAGGCGGGAATAAAAGTCGTTTTAGACAGCAGCAATGCAGCGCTAACTGCGGGGTTGAACGCAAAACCTTGGCTGGTGAAACCGAATCATCGCGAATTAGAGGCCTGGGTGGGTTATACCTTAAATTCACTGGAAGAAATTGTGTCTGCCACCAAGAAATTAAAAGCACAGGGCATTGCTCATGTGATTATTTCCATGGGTGCGAATGGTTCTTTATGGTTGAGTGATGAGGCAATTATGCAGGCACAACCACCGAGATGTGAACATGTGGTGAGTACCGTGGGCGCAGGCGATTCTATGGTGGCGGGTTTGATTTATGGCTTAATTAACGGTCTTCCACAAAAAGACACTCTTGCTTTTGCCAGTGCGGTGTCCGCTTTTGCCGTGTCGCAAAGTAATGTTGGCATTTCTGACCGCACTTTGCTTGAACCAATTTTAAACAATGTCAACATTACTGTCATTGAGGGATAATCTTATGCATATTTATTTCACCCCATCTGCGAATTTGGGTAACGCCAAAGCCTTTCTATTGCGTGAAATGCTAAGCAAAGCCGCGCAAGCACAACATCAAATCGTGGACAGTGCCGAGGCGGCGGATTTGATCATCGTTTTGGGGAATGTGTTACCCAATAATGCTCAATTCAATGGCAAAAAAGTGTTTTTGGCAAAAATTGACGAGCATTTCAATGCACCCGAAAACCTGTTAGACCAGGCCATTCAACAGGCGCAGGATTATGCTCCGCCTGCTGAAAGTGCGGTCGTTTCTAACAGTAAAATGAAAAATATTGTGGCGGTGACCGCTTGCCCGACAGGCGTAGCGCATACGTTCATGTCTGCCGAAGCCATCGAAACCTACGCCAAACAACAAGGCTGGCAAGTGAAAGTGGAAACCCGCGGACAAGTGGGTGCGGGTAATGAAATCACGGCGGAAGAAGTGGCGGCAGCGGATTTGGTGTTTGTGGCAGCGGATATTGACGTGCCGTTGGACAAATTCAAAGGTAAATTAATGTATCGCACCTCCACCGGACTTGCGTTGAAGAAAACCGCGCAAGAATTCGATAAAGCCTTTAAAGAAGCCAAAATTTACGAAGGCGGCGCAACGTCCGCGGCGAAAGCCGAAGAGCGCGGCGAGAAGAAAGGCGTCTATAAGCACTTGATGACTGGCGTATCACATATGTTGCCGTTGGTAGTGGCGGGCGGTTTGCTTATCGCCATTTCCTTCATGTTCGGTATTGAAGCGTTCAAAGACGAAAACATCGCAGGTGGCTTGCCGAAAGCCTTAATGGATATTGGGGGCGGCGCGGCATTCCACTTAATGATCGCGGTGTTCGCCGGTTATGTGGCGTTCTCTATCGCCGACCGTCCGGGGCTTGCCGTGGGGTTAATCGGCGGGATGTTGGCGACGACCGCAGGCGCGGGGATTTTAGGCGGAATTATCGCCGGCTTCCTTGCAGGTTATGTGGTGAAAGGGCTTAATGATGTGATTAAATTACCACCAAGCCTAATGTCCCTTAAACCGATCTTAATTTTGCCGTTATTGGGGTCTTTCATTGTCGGCTTAGCCATGATTTATCTCATTAACCCGCCTGTCGCAAAAATCATGACGGCGTTGAGTGAGTGGCTAAAATCCATGGGCGATGTGAATGCCATGGTGCTTGGCGTGATTATCGGCACCATGATGTGTATCGACATGGGGGGGCCGGTAAACAAAGCGGCTTATACCTTCTCTGTGGGCATGATCGCCTCTCAGGTTTACACCCCAATGGCAGCGGCAATGGCAGCAGGCATGGTGCCACCAATCGGCATGGCTATCGCCACTTGGTTAGCGCGCAGTAAATTCACCTCCAATCAACGTGATGCGGGTAAAGCCTCTTTCGTACTTGGCTTCTGTTTTATCTCCGAAGGGGCATTGCCATTTGTGGCGGCAGATCCGCTGCGCGTGATTATCAGTAGCATCCTTGGTGGTGCCACTGCGGGGGCGATTTCCATGAGTTTAGGCATTACCTTGCAAGCGCCACACGGTGGTTTATTTGTGGTACCGTTTGTTTCTGAGCCGTTGATGTATCTTGCGGCTATCGCCATAGGTTCTGTCGTCACCGGTGTAATTTATGCGGTGATTAAACCGAAGGCGGAAGCATAAAGTTGAACAAAGTGCGGTAGATTTTTACCGCATTTTTTATCTTATGAGGAAATCGTATGCCATTGAGTGAATCAGAAAAGCGCAGCCTTTTAGCTGAAAAAGGTATCGGCGCAACGATCTTAAAGCGTTTAGAAGAAATGGGATTAGATGATGTCAAAATACTGGCGGTGACGAGCCCTGATTTTATTCTTCAAAGAGGTGCCGAAATCACGGGGTCAACCTGTTGGCGAAATAGCCCACAAGCTCGAAAAGCCATTGAAACAGCGGTGAATTGGGCAAAAGACTGGTCTCAAAAATAACCGCACTTTAGTGTCGGCTTCCAAAAGGCGGTTTGGCAAACCAGACCAAAATAAATAATGCCAAAAATAGTATGGCGGATAACCAGAAAATCTCGTTGGCACCGAGGATAAAACCTTGCGATGTGATGTTGCGGGCAAGCAGGGAAGAAGTTTGTTCTTCGCCCATGCCGAAACGCTCCATCATCTGGTAATACTGTTGTGCAGCAGGGTTATACGGCGTAATGGCTTCGGTCAGCTGTGAGTGGTGAACGGCTTCACGGTTATACCACAAGAATGTCGTAAGGGAAGTACCGATGGAGCCGGCAAGGGTACGTAAAAAGTTAAACAAGCTTGAGGCAGATGCCATTTTGTGCGCCGGTAAATCAGACAGCGTAATGGTGGTGAGCGGCATGAAGAAACAGGCGACGGCTAAGCCTTGTACCATTTGCGGCAGTGCTACATCGGCAAAACTCATACCCGGTTCAAAGGTAACGGCACGCCAATAAAAGGTAATGGCATAGACCACAAAGCTGACGGTGACCAAAATACGCATATCGATTTTATGTCCAAACTTACCGATAAGAGGGGATAACAAAATCGGGAACAGTCCTACGGGGGCGGATGCTAAACCAGCCCAAGTGGCGGTGTAGCCAAAAACCTGTTGCAACAACAAGGGAATTAATACGACGGAGCCGAGGTAAATTAAAAATGCCAAGCTGGTGGATAAACAGCCCACAGTGAAATTGCGTTGCTTGAATAGGGAAATATCTACTACCGGGTTGTCGTCCGTCAGTTCCCAAATGACAAGTGCGGTTAAGGTTACGGCGGAAATGACGGCAAGGATAATGATTTCAGTGGAGTTGAACCAATCTTGCTCACGCCCTTGATCCAGCATTAATTGCAAGCAGCCTACGCCTAACACCAATAAGACTAGTCCCACCGTATCAATAGGTTGGTGCTGAATTTTACTTTCTCGTGGCATTAATATTTTCCAACTGGTACTGATAATAAACAGTCCAACCGGCACATTAATAAAGAAGATCCACCCCCAATGTAAATTATCACTGATCCAACCGCCGAGAATGGGACCGAAAATCGGTGCAACTACTATGGTCATTGCCCAAAATGCCAATGCCATGCCCCGTTTTTCCGGAGGATAGTTATTGAGTAGCAAACTCTGAGACAGCGGAATAATCGGGCCTGCCGCTAATCCTTGGAAAATACGGCACAGAATCAACATTTCCAAGCTATGGGAAATGCCGCATAACCAAGAGGCTAAAACAAAAAGTGCGGTGGAAATGAGGAATAATTTTACTTCCCCAAAACGTTTGGCAAGCCAGCCGGTAATCGGAATAGAAATCGCATTGGCGACGCCGAAAGAGGTAATCACCCAAGTGCCTTGGCTGAACGATGCGCCGAGATCGCCCGAAATCGTGGGGATCGCCACGTTTGCAATGGTGGAATCCAATACTTGCATGAACGTGGCAAGAGACAGCGCTAACGTAATGATGCCAAGGGCAGCACCTTCAATAGGTTTTTGCATGATGGGCAAGCCTTAGTTTGTGTTATCGCGAATAATTTTTTCGATGAGATTTTCCACCGCACTTTGATCATAATTCAACGTATTGGTGGAATAGAGCGGCTCAGTACGTTTTTGTTGCGATAACATTTCACCACGGGTATCTGAAATATTCACTTCAACCAAGGTAGATAAGCCCATACGCAACGGGTAGTTAGCGATTTGTTGTGCATCTAGGCTAATACGAACCGGCACGCGTTGCACCACTTTGATCCAGTTACCGGTGGCATTTTGAGCGGGGAGCAAAGAAAATGCGCTGCCGGTTCCCATTTCGATGCCTTCTACTTTGCCATCAAATTTCACATCATGACCGTATAAATCAAAGGATAATTTCACCGGCTGTCCGATTCGCATATCTTTTAATTGTGTTTCTTTGAAATTGGCATCAACCCACATTTGTTCGTTGGAAATAATTGCCATCAGCGCGCTACCCACGGCAACTTTTTGTCCCACTTGTATGCTTCGGCGTGCTACATAGCCATCGACCGGGCTGGTGATTTTGGTACGTTGCAAATTGAGCCACGCCTGTTTGACCGAACTGATGGCTTTTTGAATTTCCGGCTGCTCTTTTAGCGGCACATTCATTAATAAGGATTTATTGGCAGCAAGCTGGTTTTTAACCGCTTTTAAATTGGCCTCCGCTGTCATTACCGCTTCTCTGGCGTGTTGTAGCGATTCTTTATCAATCGCTCCGCTTTTCCCTAACTGTTCACGGCGCGCTAAATCACCTTGTGCTTTGGTCAACGCCGTTTGGTTGGCTTGAACAGTTGCTTCCAGTTGTTTCACGGTGTAGCCGAGTTGCGAAATTTGGCGTACTGCACTTGCCAAGGTATTTTGTGCTTGGCTGAAACTCAGTTGGTAATCCGTGTCATCCAATTCAAGTAACACATCTCCCGCATGCACAAAATCCATGTTTTCTGCATTAATTTGTCGTACGTTTCCGGCAATTTGCGAGGAAATCATTACTTGGTTGCCGCTCACATAAGCGTCTTCAGTGGTTTGATAATTCTTAATAAAATAGAACCAATATAATCCGGCGAGGATCGTCATGAGAATAAGAAGAAAAAAGAAAATGCCTACGGCTTTTTTGCGGGTCTTTTTAGACGTGGGTGCGGTTGGCTTGCTTGCGTCTGTCATTTATGTTCCTTTTTGATAGTTTTTAGAAATGATTATTAATAATTCCATCTTTATTATCTATCAATTCTATTCGATGTAACAATTAGCGCCATTATGTGCTTTTTTCTATACTTACGCCAACAAAAACGAACGAGGTTAAGCATTGCATCGTTCATTTTTTATAAATTAACAAAGTAGAGGAGAACATATTATGTCAAAAACATTTATTGGTTTAGATACCGCAAAATCTGAAGAATTAGCTGCAAAATTAAATGAATTATTAGCCACTTATCAAGTTTTCTACACCAATGTGCGTGGTTATCACTGGAACATTAAAGATGTGAATTTCTTTGAATTACACGCAAAATTTGAAGAAATTTACACCGATTTAGTGGAAAAAGTGGACGAAGTGGCAGAACGTATTTTAACCTTGGGCTACACCCCAAACAATGCGTTTAGCCAATATTTAAGCCATTCTCGTATTAAGGAAGATATTGCTGTGAGCTCTGCAGTTGCTTGCTTAAGAGGCACACTAGAAGGCTTTAAAGTGTTACTGGCTCAACAACGTGAAATTCTTGCTTTGGCGGCAGATGCCGGCGATGAAGGCACCGTTTCACAAATGAGTGATTACATTAAAGCACAAGAAAAATTAGTTTGGATGTTCCAAGCCGCTTGCCAAACTTGTGCAAACTAATTTGCGCGATTAATTAAAGAAAAACCTGCTTGATTGAAATTAAGCAGGTTTTTTTATGGACAAAGTGCGGTGAAATTTTAGGGCGGTTTATCAAACAAAAATCCTCTCATATTTCACCGCACTTTTTTGTTTCAATAAGTAGAATTGCGATTAAACGCATTGGAGAATGGCACTGTCGTTATTTGTGCGTTTGGATAAATTAAAGTTGGAAGGCGAAGAAAAGTTGATATAATCACGCCCTTATTCATTTAACATTGTACAAGAAATAGACATTATGACGAAATTCACTTATTGGCAACGTGCGAAAGTTGCTTTTCAATACATTATGCCGCAACTGTATTTAACTCAATTAGCCGGTTGGTTTGCCCAACAAAAATGGGGTGCGGTAACACATTTCGTGATCAAGGCTTTCGCGAAGAAATACAACGTGGACATGAGCGAAGCAAAAAAAGAGAACTTTAGCGATTATGAGAGTTTCAACCAATTTTTTATTCGTGAGTTAAAAGACGACGCGCGAAAAATCAATGAAAATCCGACCGCACTTTGCTTACCGGCCGACGGTCGTGTGAGCCAAATCGGGCATATTGACGATGAACGTTTATTGCAAGCCAAAGGGCATTTTTTCAGCCTATCTGATTTATTAGCCGGCGATGAAGAATTAGTTAACACCTTTAAAAACGGCGAATTTGCGACGATCTATTTATCTCCGCGTGATTATCACCGCGTCCACATGCCGTGTGATGCGACCTTGCGCAAAATGATTTATGTGCCGGGCGATTTATTCTCGGTCAATCCGTTCTTAGCGGAACACGTGCCAAATTTATTCGCTCGCAATGAACGCGTTATTTGTGTTTTTGATACAGCATTCGGCCCAATGGTACAAATCCTCGTAGGGGCGACCATTACTGCCAGCATGAGCACGGTTTGGGCAGGCGTCATTAATCCGCCACGCACCGGTGAAGTCAAAGTCTGGACATATCAAGGAGACAGCGCCATCAAATTAACCAAAGGCCAAGAGATGGGCGCATTCCAATTGGGCTCAACCGTCATTAACTTATTCCCGGTGAATTCCGTGACCTTAGCAGAACATTTAGAGGTGGACGTTTCGGTAAGAATGGGCGAAATCTTAGCCACGATGAAATAGTTTTATCAACAGAAAGGAAAACAACATGACAGCAGAATTTTTCAATCAAGTGACATTAGACGATACCGAAGCCAAAGGCAGTTACGGTATCGGTTTGCAAATCGGTCAACAATTATTGGATAGCCAATTAGCGGTGAAAGTGGAAGCGGTAGCAAAAGGGATTTACGATGTGTTAAATCAACATGCGCCGGCATTAGATTTCAACGAAATCAGCCAAGCGTTGCAACAATTGCAACAACAAGCTGCAGAAGCCCAACAAGCACAATTCAAAGAAATTGAAGCCGCAGGTAAAGCTTTCTTAGAGGCGAACAAACAAAAAGACGGCGTGAAAGTCACCGATTCCGGCTTGCAATATGAAGTGTTAGTTGAAGGCAACGGCAACGTGCCATCTACAACCGATAAAGTACGCGTTCACTACACCGGCACATTACCGGACGGTACTGTATTCGACAGTTCCGTCGCTCGCGGTCAACCGGCAGAATTCCCGGTTAATGGCGTGATCAAAGGGTGGATCGAAGCGCTTTCCATGATGCCGGTCGGTTCCAAATGGCGTTTGGCAATCCCACACGAATTAGCCTATGGCGAACGTGGCGCAGGCGCAGCCATCCCGCCATTTAGTCCATTAGTCTTTGAAGTGGAATTGTTAGAGATTCTTTAATTTATCCCTTTCATAAAAAAGCCACGCGTAATATTGACGTGTGGCTTTTTTATTCCTATTTGACGACGGTTCCCACAATACTTCGGGTCGTTTCCCGCACTTCAGTGAGTTGTACGCGAATTGGGTCGCCGATTTTGTATAACCGCTGATCTTTCACATAAAAAGCGATTTCATCAGGATTAATCACGATCTCCTCTTTATTGTCGTGTAAGGTTGAGGCTGGAATAAACATGGAAGCACCATTTTCTAACAGCATGACTCGTAAGCCGCCACGGGTGACGTCTTGCACTTCCGCGTCAAATTCCGGTTTTTCAGCGACTTTATCCGCCAAATAGCGACAATATAACCAATCGGCAATATCACGTTCCACCAAGCGATTTTGGCGGCGTGCTTCTTGTAAACGGGCGAGTACGCTTTCTTCCGGTTTCGCAAAATCTCGGCCCGCTAAATGGGCTTTGATTAAACGATGGTTCACCATATCGGAATATTTACGGATTGGCGACGTCCACGTGGCGTAGCCATTTAAGCCTAGGCCAAAGTGCGGTGCCAATTCCGCTTTAAATTCTGCGAAAGTGAGAAAACGGCGCAAACGGAATTCCAAATAATCCCCTTCAATCGGTTCAATATCATGGCGCATTTGGCAATAGCCGTTTAAGGTTGCCAGATTTTCAAGCGCATAACGGCTTTGCAATTCCGCTTTGTTTTCCTCATTGGCTAAATTGGCTAACAAGAAATGGTGGGCATTTTCCAAGAACTTTTTATCGAATCCGCTGTGCGTATTGAAGATGCCGCATTGCAGGTTTTCATGTAAAAATTGGGCAGCGCAGATATTGGCAATAATCATGGCTTCTTCCACAATTTGGTTGGCAATACGACGGTATTCCGCTTTAATTTCTTGCACTTTGCCGTTTTCTGCCAGCACGAAAGAATAATCCGGTTTTTCTTTAAAGAGCAGCGCGTGGGTTTTACGCCATTGCGTTCTGGTTAGGGTAAATTGGTGCAGCCAGTGAATTTGCTGTGCTGTTTCCGGATTTTCCGGCTGCCAAGCATTGTCTTTGCCTTCTAAGTAATCGGAAACGTTGTTATAGGCTAATTTGGCTTTAGATTGCACTTCTGCCAATACAAATCGTGAAGGCGCGGTGATGTTGCCGGCTAAATCTGTTTGAATATAACACACTAATGCCGGGCGGATTTCGTTCGGTTTGAGGGAGCATAGCTCGTCAGACAGTTCCCGTGGCAACATTGGAATATTGAAACCGGGCAAATAATTGGTGAAACAACGTTGTTTAGCGTCTTTTTCGATTTGTGAATGTGGGGCGATATAAGCCGTTGGATCGGCAATAGCCACCACAAGTTGCCAGCCGGTTTGTTCGCCGTTTGAGGCAATAGGCTCAATATACAAGGCGTCATCCATATCTTGCGTGGTTTCAGAGTCGATGGTGACGAAGTGAAGTGCGGTCAGATTTTCGCGCGTTTCTTGATCCTGCATTTCATAGTGATCTTGTCCTTGCACCGGTTCACGCGGTTGTTCGTGACGCGCAAGGGTCACCCACCAAGGTGCCAGTTCATCATTGGCGTGGCAAATAAATTGAGTGATTTGCGCATAGAAAAAACGATCGTCGCGCAACGGGTGGGTTTTTAAGGTTGCCACAACCCAATCGCCTTCCTGTAATTCTTCTTTGACGGCTTTGCTTTGCCCAGCGCCAATGGGCTGATTGATGTTAGGATGATCAACAAGCACCTGCAATTTCTTGTCTTTATTGAACCGCACTTTCGCGATAAAACGGGTAAGCATCGGTTCGATTAAGGCCTCCGGTTCGGCTTGTTCTTTATCGCCTTGTTTTTCGATAGTGGCACTAATTTTGTCGCCGTGCATGACTTTTTTCATGGCAATAGGAGAAATGAAATAGCTTTTCTTGTCGCATTCCAAAAAGCCGTAAGCCTTGTCCGTACCTTTCACCGTGCCTTCCACACGTTCTTTGCTGTCATGAATTTGTTGTTTGAGCTGTGCGAGTAATGGGTTGTCTTGGAACATAATTACGTTGGGCGGATTTTCGTCCGCAGATAAAGTGAAAAACGATAACGGCAGA
>NZ_KE952604.1:122795-123527 GCF_000466335.1 Aggregatibacter sp. oral taxon 458 str. W10330
CCATGGCGGTGATGCTGAAACCGGCATCAACATGGACGATTTCACCGGTGATGCCGGAGGCTAAATCAGAACATAAGAACGCCGCAGAGTTACCCACATCTTCGATGGTCACGGTGCGGCGTAATGCAGCGGTTTTCTCGAATGTTGCCAACATTTTCTTAACGTTTTTAATGCCGGAAGCCGCTAAGGTACGAATCGGGCCTGCGGAAATAGCGTTCACGCGAATGCCATCTTTACCTAAATCGGCTGCCATCACACGAGTTGCCGCTTCAAGAGAGGCTTTGGCTAAACACATCACGTTGTAGTTTGGAATCGCACGTTCTGCACCTAAATAGGACAGCGTTAATAATGCCGCATTTGGATTCAAATACGGACGTGCCGCTTGCGCCATTGCTACGAAACTGTAGGCACTGATGTCGTGAGCAATACGATAACCTTCACGGGTTGCTGCATTGACATAGTCGCCGTCTAATTGATCACCCGGTGCGAATGCGATGGCATGCACGAAACCATCGAATTTATCCCAATGTTTGCTTAATTCTGCAAAGCAGTTTTGAATGCTTTCATCGGTAGCAACGTCTAACGGAAGCACGATGTTTGCGCCAAATTCTTTGGCAAATTCTTCAACACGTGGTTGTAATTTTTCATTTAAATAAGTGAAAGCCAATTCTGCGCCTTGCTCTTTCATCGCTTTTGCGATGCCGTAGGCGATAGAACGATTGCTGGCGAGAC
>NZ_KE952604.1:123627-125612 GCF_000466335.1 Aggregatibacter sp. oral taxon 458 str. W10330
CTAAAATACGTTTACCTGTTAAGAAACCCATAATTATTCCTGTTTGTGTTAGTGAAAAAATTGGCGAAATTATACTTGTTTTGCCTTATAGGAGCAATTATCAGAGTAAGTGTTCCGATATGTTAGGGTAATTTATTAAAAGCTAATTTATTCAGATTGGTTATACTGACTATGTTTGCCAAGTGCATAGAGCGTAACTAAGCCTAATCCAGTAACAACAATGCTGCGGGCGGTAAACAGTTTTTTACTTACTGCCGTGAATAGTAAAGAACGTATTAAGGGTTGATTTAACACTGAACCTAAGAAATTTATATTTTGGAGAGGAGATGAAATTTCTCGTTTTGTTGTATTACCTTGTGAACATAATTTAAGTCGCAATATATTGCCCTTGAGTACTAAAAGTTCTTTTTCTTCTTCTAAACGCATTATGACTTCTCCTACTCTTGTTTGGATTTACCTATAATATTTTTTAATGCACTAATATCTTGTTGTATCTCTATTACTGTATCCATCATAAATGTTTTTTGTTTTTTTAAAAAACGCGATAACCCAAAGGCTAAAAGCAAAACAATGAATAGGGAAATAACACTGATAGAGAAAAATACGGTGATTTTATTTTCTGGGGCAAGATAGGAATCTAAACCAAATAACAAGCTGATAAAAGAAACTAATAAAAGTAATGAGGAGAACAATATAATAATGAGAGATGATAATAAAGAATTTTTTAGCTGGATAAAGTCAATCCGAAGCATTTGCAAACGGATTTGTGTTAACTCAAGGGTTGTAATCAATGTATTTTTAATTTTTTGTATAATTTGCATTCCGTCTCCTTAAGAGCTGTCTAAAAGAAAAAGTGGCTGCGTAGAAAATGAGTAAACGCAGCCATTATTCAGTAGAACTCTTTTAGTAAATAGAAACTATTTTTTACTGATGAGTACGCCCAGTAATAATCCAATAACACCAGCAGTGCCGATGGCTTTGTAAGGATTTTCTTGCACTAGAGTATCGGTGCTTTTAATCACCTCTTTGGTTTTTTCAACGGCTTCTTCTTGAAGAGAACTAAATTGTCCTTTAATTGTTTTAATTTGAGAACTTAAATTTTTTTTCAATTTTTTCAGTTCTTCTGCACCTGCTTCACTTTTTTCATTAAAAAGCTCTTCAGCATTATTTAAAATGTCATTCAGTTCTTCTAATAGTTCTTTGCGTTTTGCATCAAATTCTTTACTCATAGTGTTTCTCCTCTTGTTAAAATGTAATAATTAAAATACCAGCAGAAATAATACTTTTATTCCTACATGGTTACTATTCTATACATATATTTTATAGAGAAGTCAAGAGTAAATCAGTTATGCCGGATTATCCATATCCTTAAATTCCACCTCAAATCCCTGTTCGTTTGACAGCCATTCACCTAACGCTTTTACGCCATAACGTTCGGTGGCATGGTGGCCTGCGGCAAAGAAATGAATCTTTTGTTCTCTAGCGGAGTGAATGGTTTGCTCAGAGACTTCACCTGTAATAAAGGCGTCAAAACCTTGGGCTGCAGCAAGATCAATGTAACCTTGACCTCCACCGGTGCAGATGCCGATTTTGCGGATAAAGTGCGGTCCGTTTTATGTGCAAATTAATGGTCTGCGCTTTAACACCTGTTCGATGCGTTCGGCAAATTGTTCGGTAGTTAATGGTTCTTTTAAGGCTCCCAAAACAGGAATGCTGGCCGAGCTTTACCGCCTTGTTTTTCGATCGTGGCGCTGATTTTGTCGCCGTGCATGACTTTTTTCATGGCAATAGGAGAAATGAAATAGCTTTTCTTGTCGCATTCCAAAAAGCCGTAAGCCTTGTCCGTACCTTTCACCGTGCCTTCCACACGTTCTTTGCTGTCATGAATTTGTTGTTTGAGTTGTGCGAGTAATGGATTATCTTGGAACATAATTACGTTGGGCGGATTTTTGTCCGCAGATAAAGTGAAAAACGATAACGGCAGA